>CAXNEP010000056.1:0-9713 GCA_964200865.1 Cypionkella sp.
CGATGGAGGGCAATTGGGAAACGGGTGCGCGCGTGCCGCTGTTGCTGTTCGCCCTGCCTGATGCAGAGGCGCGCGAAAACCGCTTTGAAATTGGCATACCCGCCATGGCTTCGGTGATTTTGAAACATGATCCTGATGGTGTGGTACCCGGGCTAAATGATTTTGTGGCCGCTGACGGCACGGTGATGCATCCGCCCGTGGCCCCTGTGTTCTGGTCGTTCCGCGTGATGGTGGGGGCAGGGTTTGCGATGCTGGCCCTGTCTTGGCTGGGGGTTGCCCTGATGCGCAAGCGCGGCGTTGATGGCCTTCCGCGCCTGTTTCTGGGCGCGCTGGCGGGGGCGACGTTTATCGGCTGGATCGCCACTTTGGCGGGCTGGTACACCACCGAAATTGGCCGCCAGCCGTGGCTGGTGCAGGGCGTTTTGACCACGCGCGAGGCGGTGGCCACTGTGCCATCTGGCATGGTTTTGTCCACGCTGATTGGGTATTTGGTGATTTATGGCGCGTTGATATTGGCCTATATGATCACCATTACCACGCTGGCGGGCAAAGCGGCCAAGGGTCAGCCCCTGCCCGCCCATCGCCCGCAACTTTCTCCCGCAGAATAGGGTGTTGCCATGATATATGACAATCTGCCGCTGATCTTTGCCGCGCTGATGGGCCTGTCGATTTTGATCTATGTTATTCTGGATGGGTTCGATTTGGGGGTTGGGCTACTGTTTCCCTTTGCCAGCGAAGGGCAGCGCGACCAGATGGTGGCCAGTATCGGCCCGTTTTGGGATGCCAATGAAACTTGGCTGGTCTTGGCAGTGGGGATTTTGCTGGTGGCCTTTCCGGCCGCGCATGGGGCGATTTTGACCGCCCTCTACCTGCCCGTTTTCATCATGCTGATCGGGCTGATCCTGCGCGGCGTGGCGTTTGAATTTCGCACCAAGGCGCCCAAGACGCAAAAGCCGATGTGGGACAGCGCCTTTTTCGCGGGCAGTTTGCTGGCCAGCGCATCGCAAGGCTTTATGCTGGGCATCTACATTTTGGGGCTGAATTTTACGGCTTGGCATATTGGCTTTGCGCTGCTGATTGGCGCGCTTTTGACCATTGCCTACAGCTTTATCGGCGCGGTTTGGCTGATTGGCAAATCCGAAGGCGCGCTGCTGGCGCGCGCCATTACTTGGGCGCGGGGCGGGATTTGGGGCGCGGTGCTGGGGCTGGGGGCGGTATCGCTGGCCACGCCCTTTGTCAGCGAGCGCATTGCCGATAAATGGCTGGCATGGCCGCAGGCCGCCTATTTGGCACCCCTGCCCCTTGCCTCTGCTGCGCTGATGGCGGTGATCTACCTCTCCTTGCGCCGCCTGCGCGCGGACCCTGATGCGCACAGCCATTGGACACCGTTTTTCGCCACATCCGCCCTGTTCGCGCTGGGGTTTGGCGGGATGGCCTACAGCTTTTTCCCCTATATTGTACCCGAAAAGCTGACCATCGATCAGGCGGCCTCTGCGCCCGAAAGCCTGATCATAATTCTGTGGGGCGTGGCGATTGTGCTGCCCATCATCATCGCCTACTCGGCGCTGTCTTATGTGATTTTTCGCGGCAAATCGCGCGGGTTGCGGTACGATTAAAGCGGCATCCTGCGCTCGATCAGGGCGGCAAACCATGCCACCCCTGCGGGGATGATGGCATCGTTGAAATCATAGGCGGGGTGGTGCAGCATGGCGCTGGCCCCATTGCCAAGGAACATATATGCGCCGCCAAAGCCATTTTGGGCACTTGCGTTCAGCATATAAGAAAAATCTTCCGCCCCCATCATCGGGGCGGCCTTTGCGGTAGGATGGCCCGTGACCATGGCGGCAGCATCACCCGCAAAGCCCGCCTGATCTGGGGTGTTGACCGTCACGGGATAGCCGCGCTGATAATCCACCGCGATTTGCGCGCCAAAGGTTGCGGCCACGCCATCGCAAACCACGCGCAGACGCGCCTCAAGCGTATCCCTGACGGGGGCAGACAGCGCGCGCGCGGTGCCTGAAAGGCGCACCTCTTGCGGCAAGACATTGGGCGCGCGGCTGTCGGTATCCATCATGCAGACCGACAAAACCGCGGCATCCAGCGGATCGATATTGCGCGACGTGATCGATTGCAGCGCCGTTATCAGATGCGCCGCGACCAGAACCGCATCTATGGCATCTTGCGGCATGGCCGCATGGCCGCCGCGCCCCGTGATGGTGATATCAAAGAAATCGGCGCTGGCCATCATAGGGCCTGACGTGATGGCAAATGTCCCCGCCGCTTGGCCCGGCATATTGTGCAAAGCGTAAATTTCCGAAATGCCAAAGCGGGTGATCAGCCCATCCTCCACCATGGCAAGCCCGCCTGCGCCGCCCTCTTCTGCGGGTTGGAATACCAGCACGGCGCGGCCCGAAAAAGCCCGCGTCTCGCACAGATATTGCGCAGCCCCCAGCAACATGGCGGTGTGGCCATCATGCCCGCAGGCATGCATTTGGCCCGATGTTTGCGAGGCATAGGGCGCGCCCGTGGCCTCAGCTATGGGCAGCGCGTCCATATCGGCGCGCAGGGCGATGGCATGGTTCGCCCCGCCCCTGCCGATGACTTCCGCCACAATCCCCGCGCGGCCCACCCCCATGGTCACACTATCGCAGCCCATTGCGCGCAATCTATCGGCCACAAAGGCGGTGGTTTGCGGCAGATCATAGCCCAGTTCAGGCATACGGTGCAGCGCGCGCCGCCAATCGGTGATTTGGGGGGTCAGTTCGGCAATACGGGCGGGGATGGGCATAGTGCACTCCTTTGCGTCAGCATCGCGCAAAGGCCCAGCGCGGTAAAGGGGCGTTGCCCCTCGGAGCTACGCTCCTCACCCCAGGATACTTTTTGAGCAAGGAAGGGCCAGACTGTCTGCCTGCTTCCTTGCTCCGAAAATATCCTGGGGTGAGCGCAGCGAGGGGCAAAGCCCCTTAACCAAAGCGCCGCTGCGCCTCGTGGGCAAGGCCCGCGCCGACCGAGCCCAGCATATCGCCCGTGGTGATATGCCCCGCCTCGAACACATCCGCAACCAGCGCGCGCAGGGCGGGCATATGGGCCGCGCCACCCGTCAGAAAGACGGTTCCAATACCCGCAGGGGCAAGGCCCGCGCGCGACAGGGTATCGAGCATGGTTGCCTTGATTTTGGCCAGCAGCGGCGCGGCGCTGTCTGAAAAGGCGTTTTGTGTGGCCATGGGGTTTGGCCCGCCTGTCAGGTCAGTCAGCACAATGCGGGCGGCCTCGGCATCCGAGATGGCGATTTTGGCGGCTTCAACCCGCATCGCCAGTGCATGGCCCGATTTTTCCGCAATCACGCGGGCAAAACGGTCCAGCAATTCGGGGCGGTCAATTTCGTGCCGCATCGCTTTGATATCGGCGGCCACGCGCGGCACATAAAGTGCGTTGATTTTGTGCCATGTCGCCAGATCAAGGAAGTAATGGTTGGGCATCAGCCCTGCCCCGCCCTTGGTTGTGGCCTTATAACCCAAGGTCGGCATCACCATATCTAAGGATAGCGCGCGGTCAAAATCCGTGCCCCCCACCCGCACCC
Source organism: Cypionkella sp. (assembly GCA_964200865.1). Taxonomy (GTDB): domain Bacteria; phylum Pseudomonadota; class Alphaproteobacteria; order Rhodobacterales; family Rhodobacteraceae; genus Cypionkella. Next base: position 3,581 of record CAXNEP010000056.1, read on the forward strand.
CGCCCGTGGCCAAAATATCGCCGCTGCGATCGGCGGCGCGGGCGCGGGTTGGCGACAGGCGCAGGATGGAAAAGTCTGACGTGCCGCCGCCGATGTCGACGATCAGCACCAACTCTTCGCCCGAAATCCCCGCCTCGTAAGTCATAGCGGCGGCGATGGGTTCCAACTGAAACGCCACATGGTCAAAGCCAAGCGAGCGGGCGATTTCGGCAAGCGCCGCTTCGGCGCGGGCATCGGCGGCGGCGTCACCATCGTGGAAATGCACAGGCCGCCCCAGCACGATACCGCCCAAGGGGCGATCTGCGCGGGCGCGGTCAAGGTGCATTTTCAAATGAGCAAAGAACGCCTCGATCACCGTGGCAAAGCCAATCATGCGCCCGCCAAGCAGGGTTTTTTCGGCATAAAGCGCTGATCCCAGCGTGGATTTCAGGCCCCGCAGCAGCCGCCCCTCTTCGCCTTGCAAATAGGTGTCCATCGCGGCGCGTCCAAAAGACAAGGGGCTGCGATCATCGGGCCAAAACACGGTGGACGGAAGGGTTACCGCATCCCCTTCCAACGCAATCAGATGGGCATTTGCCCCGTCTGCGATGGATAGGGTGGAATTTGACGTGCCGAAATCTAGGCCAAAATAGGCAGGGCCAGAATAAGCAGGACTGGTCATAGGCTGGGGCCAGGGGCAATAACACTGCCATCGCTAAATCGGGTCAGGCGAAAGCGCGTCAGATCATGGCCCACATCGCGCCCCAGCGCCAAATCGGCCACCACGCGGCCAAAGCCAGGGCCAATGCCAAAGCCGTGGCCAGACAGGCCCGTGGCAATGGTCAGACCCGCGATGGGCGCGTTAGAGATGACAGGCACGACATCGGGCATCATATCGATCATGCCCGCCCATTGGTGGCTGAACTGCGCGGCCCCTCCGCCAAAGGCGGCAGCAAAATCGCGCGCGGCGCAGGCCAAGGCGCGGGTATTGGGGGCGGGGTTTAGAATGCGCATCGCCTCAAAGGGGGTAACCTGATCTGCCCGCCAGCGCCGCGCGGTGCCCCAAGCATCGGGAAATCCGCGCGGGGCGATCGCGCGCAGATGCGTCGCACGGCGATCTTTTTTGAACTGCGGCCAGTACAGCGAAAAATGGCGAAACGCATCAGGGCCGATGTAGAAATCATGCGCAAAGCCGGGCGCCAGGGATGTGCCGCCATCCATCCGCGCGCGAAAGCCGATGCGGTCATCGGCGGCGTTGCCTGTATAGGTTTGGCGCCGATCGGGGATAATCCCAACCGAAGATCGCACGATAAGTTGCGGAATATCAATGCCTTCATTCCGCAAAAACAGCGACGACCACGCCCCGCCTGCAACAACGACACGTGTGCAGGCAATGCGCCCGCTTTCGGTAAAGACCCCTGTGATCGCGCCGTTCGTTACATCCAAACGGCGCACGGCGCAGCCTTCGCGAAGCAATACGCCCTGCGCGCGGGCGTAATCGGCCAGCAGCGGTACGGCGCGCCACGGCTCGGCCCGCGCGTCGGAAGGGGTTTCTAGCCCCCCAATCCACTTATCGCTGCCAAAGCGGGCAGCCACATCTTTGCGGCTTAAAAGCTGGGTATGCAGCCCGTGTTCGCGCGCGGCCTGCGCCCAAGTTTCAAACCCGTCCATTTCGGAGGCGGTCAGGGCAAGGTAGACCACGCCTTGCTGGGCAAAACCCAAATCTTTTGGCAGGTTTTTTGCGTGCCGCGCCCAGATCGACAGGCTTTCCATCATGACGGGCAATTCGGCCAAATCGCGGCCCTGTTGGCGGATCCAGCCCCAGTTGCGCGAAGATTGCTCGCCCGCAATGCGCCCTTTTTCGCAAAGCACCACTTTTTGCCCCCGCGCGGCAAGTTCCAGCGCGGCAGACACGCCCATCACCCCGCCGCCGATGACCACCACGTCACATTCTGGCGGCAGTCGCCCCGCATATTTTGCAGGCGTATTCATAGAAATGGGATGCGGCAGACTTGGCATGATTTGGGCCCTCTGGGGGCTAAAGAACACGCGCGCGCAGGCGGCGCAAGCCCCACCAAACCAGCGCCAATACCACTGGCACTGCCGCAGCCATCAGTATAGTTTTGGGCAGGTGCAGCGCCTCGCCAATGGGGGCGGCGACATAGGCCACCAGCCCCAGCGCGTAATAGCTGACCGCAACTACCGAAAGTCCTTCGACAGTATGTTGCAGGCGCAGCGCCATATCGGCCCGCGTGTCCATGCTTTGCAGCAAGGCTTGGTTCTGCGCCGATCGTTCCACATCCACCCGCGTGCGCAGCAGCTCCGCTGCGCGTGCGGCGCGTTCGGCCATGGCGGTAAGGCGGGCTTCGGCCGCGCGGATGGTGCGCATGGCAGGATCATAGCGGCGCATCATAAATTCGGCAAATGTCTGGCGGCCTGCCACGCGCACTTCGCGCAGCGCCTCAATGCGCTGGGTGACGATGGCCTCATAGGCCTTGGTCGCGGCAAAGCGGAAATTATTGTTGACCGACAGCGATTCCAGTTCGGCGGCGATGGACAGCAATTCGTGCAGGGCGGCGTCGGCGGGGCGGGCTGCCGCCTCGCGCCCGTCCAGCCCCGTGACAAGGGCCGAAAGACGCGGGTCAAGCGCGTTCAGTTGGCCAGAAAGGGTGCGCGCGCGCGGCAAGCCTAGCATGGACATGGCGCGGTAGGTTTCAATCTCGCACAGGCGCTGCACAATGCGGCCAATGCGGCGCGCGCCCGTGCCTGCGCGCACAAAAACGGCAAAGCGCATGTAACCCGCAGGATCGATGCGAAAATCGCCCGCAACCACAGCGGCCCCGTCAACCACACGCGCCACGGCAAGGCTTTCGGGCACGAACCAATCGTCCAGCATGGGCAGGATACTGTCTTCGTCATCGGGCAGCAGTTCCACGCGGATCAGCACGGCCACAATCGCGCGGCCCGGGCTGGCGGCAATCCACGGCTCGGGCAGAACGGCTGCGCCAGCGGGATCAAAGGCGCGGGCATCAAGGCCGGGGGTAAAGGCGGAATAGGTCACAAATTCGGTATGGCTTTCCCATTTCAAATCGGTGCGGCCCAAGGTGGCGGCGTAATGCGTGGCATCAGGCTGCGGATGGGCGACACCGTGCAAATCCAGCAATTTCAGCAAATGCGCCCGATCAAAGCTGCGGTCGCGCGCATGGGCGGCGGTGGGTTCTTTGATCGCCAGATACACCACTTGGCACGGGGCGGCCAGCGCGGGAAAGGGGCGCGCGTGCAATTCGTTCACAAGGGCATAGCGCAGGGGGTGGTCGGGCAAAGTCATAAGGCAACCTGTGGCAATCTTTGGAGTTTGGGTAAAACTAGCCCATTTTGCGGCCATGAACAGGGCGCGCATGGCACACTGGTGTATACCGCCAAAAATGCAACAGATCGCGGCTTGGCAAGCGGCAGAATTGCGGCCAGAAAGATGCGAAATGGGAGGGCGCGGTGACGGTCTGCATCATTCACACGGGCGGGACAATTGCAATGCGCGCAGGGCCAGACGGGCTGGCACCTGCGGATGGGGTGCTGGAGGCGGGCCTTGCGGCGCTGGAACGCGCGGGCATTGCGCGGGGGGCAACCGAGGTGGTGCATCTGACCCCCGCGATTGACAGCGCCAATGCGCGCTTTGCCGATTGGAACCGCATTGCACAGGTGATTTACGCGGGCCAAAGCCGCTATGCGGGATTTGTCGTAACCCATGGCACCGATACGCTGGCCTATACGGCAGCGGCCCTAAGCTTTGCGCTGGTCGGCCTGTCGCGGCCCGTGATTGTGACGGGGTCAATGCTGCCGCTTGAGGCGGCGGGAACGGACGGACGGCAAAATCTGGGGGATGCGCTGCTGGCGGCACGCCGCGCCCCCGCTGGGGTTTGGGTGCAATTTGCAGGAAAATTGATGGCTGGGGCGCGGGTGCGCAAGGTGCACAGCCATGCGATGGATGCCTTTACCGCGCGGGATGGCGGGCTAAGCCAGCGGGTGGGAACACCTGCCCTGATGCCCTATATCGCGCCTGAAATTGCAGTGCTTAGCATGGCCCCGAACAGCTCGCCCCGCGCCTTTGCCGCCGCGCTGACGGCGGTGGACGGGGCCGTGCTGCGGGTGTTTGGCGCGGGCACAATTCCGAACGATCCTGATATTGAGGCGGCGCTGATGCAAGCATCCGCGCGCGGAGCGCTGATGATTGCAGTGTCGCAATGCGACAATGGCGGAGTGGCCTTGGGCACCTATGCCGCAGGCGCGGCCATGGCGCGTGCGGGGGTGGTGGACGGTGGGCAAATCACCGAATCCGCCGCCTATGCCAAGCTGGCTCATGCTCTGGGCCATGGCGGTCGGGAAATTCTGGTGCGGGATTTATGCGGGGAGATGGCGTAAGGGGGCGCTTCGCCCCCCTCGGAGCTATCGCTCCTCACCCCCAGAGGATATTTATCGAGCAAGGAAGGAACAGACCCTCTGCTTGCTTCCTAACTCCTCAAATACCTTGCGGGGGGAGGATCGGGAGGCGGCATACGCCCCCCTGCCGTTAGTTGATCAAAGGCAGTAGCGCGTCCAAGGATTTCTTCGCATCGCCGTAAAACATCCGCGTGTTTTCTTTGTAAAAGAGCGGGTTCTCGATGCCCGAATAGCCCGTGCCTTGGCCCCGTTTGGAAACAATCACCATTTTCGCCTTCCAGCATTCCAGCACGGGCATGCCTGCAATGGGGCTGTTGGGGTCTTCTTGGGCGGCGGGGTTTACGATGTCGTTTGACCCGATCACGATGGCCACATCGGTCGATGGGAAATCATCGTTGATCTCGTCCATTTCCAGAACGATGTCATAGGGCACTTTTGCTTCGGCCAGCAGCACGTTCATATGGCCGGGCAAGCGGCCCGCAACGGGGTGGATGGCAAAGCGGACGTTTTTGCCGCGTGCGCGCAGCTTGCGGGTGAGTTCTGACACGGCCTGCTGCGCCTGCGCCACGGCCATGCCATAGCCTGGGATGATGATGACGCTATCGGCATCGTTCAGCGCGGCGGCCACGCCGTCGGTATCAATCGCCACCTGTTCGCCCGTAATTTCCATCGCGGGGCCTGTGGTGCCGCCAAAGCCGCCCAAGATAACGGAAATAAAGCTGCGGTTCATGGCCTTACACATGATGTATGACAGAATTGCACCCGAAGATCCCACCAGCGCGCCGACCACGATCAGCAAATCATTCGACAGCGAAAAGCCAATCGCCGATGCCGCCCAACCTGAATAGCTGTTCAGCATAGACACGACCACAGGCATATCTGCCCCGCCGATGCCCATAATCAGGTGGTAGCCGATGAAAAAGGCCAGCAGCGTCATGGCAATCAGCGGCCAAATCGCGCCCGTTTGCAGATAGACCCCCATCAGCACCAGCGAGCCAATGGCCGCACCAGCATTGAGCGCATGACCGCCCGGCAGTTTTTTTGCCTTGCCATCCACGCGGCCAGCCAATTTGCCAAAGGCAATCACCGACCCTGTAAAGGTGACCGCGCCGATGAACACGCCAAGAAACACCTCGACGCGCAAAATGGTCTGTTCCACTTCGGTTTTCTTGGCCAACAGGGCCGCAAAACCTTCCAGCGTTTTGCGGGCGGCGTCATCCATCGCCAACACGCGGGCCAGTTCCAGATCGGCGTTAAAGCCGATGAACACGGCGGCAAGCCCCACCAGCGAGTGCATGGCAGCCACCAATTGCGGCATTTCTGTCATTTGCACGCGTTGGGCGACGATCCAGCCGATAACCCCGCCTGCGGCAATAAGAACAGCCGCCAGCCATGCGCCCTGTGCTGCTGCCAGCGTGGCAATCACCGCCAGCGCCATGCCTGCAATGCCATACCACACGGCGCGCTTGGCGCTTTCTTGCCCCGACAAACCGCCCAAAGACAGGATGAACAGAACGGCAGCAATCACGTAAGCTGCGGTTGTAAAACCCATTTCCATCTGCCGTCTCCTTAGGATTTTTGGAACATGGCCAGCATACGGCGCGTGACCATAAAGCCGCCAAAGATATTGATGCCCGCCATAAATACCGACAGGCCTGCAAGGATCATCACCAAGGGCGCGTCAGAGCCGATTTGCAAAATCGCCCCCAAGATGATG
>CAXNEP010000057.1:0-9623 GCA_964200865.1 Cypionkella sp.
TAGCAGTTTAGAAAGGTTTAAGGCGCAAATTGGGCAACGGGTGTAGTTACAAGTGGTGTGTGGAATGGCTTATGCTTTTCCCAGCGCGGGGGCGCTGGATTATGCAAATTGCACGTATGGGGCATCGCGGCTGTTGTTTCGCGGGCCAAAGCGGGAAACGGAACGCGCTTTTGTCGCCATTTTGGGCGGATCAGAGGTGTATGGCCGCTGCGTAAAATATCCCTTTCCAGATTTACTGGAAAAGGAGTTGGGCCTGCCTGTGGCCAATTTTGGCCTGCCCAATGCAGGGCCAGATGTGTTTTTGAACGACCAGTATGTTTTGGCCAAGGCAGGGCAAGCATCGGTGACTGTGGTGCAGCTATTTGGCGCGCAGAACATCTCGAACCGTTTTTATACTGTGCATCCGCGCCGTAATGATCGGTTTTTGGCCGCAAAGCCCAGCCTGCGTGCTCTGTTTCCCAACGTGGACTTTACCGAGTTTCACTTTACGCGCCACCTGTTGCACGCGCTGCAATTGGCTGCGCCGCAGTCCTTTGCGGTGCTGGTACGGGGCTTGCAAGAAGACTGGACAGCGCATATGCGCAATCTGTTGGGCCAACTGGGCGGCAAGCCTTTGCTGCTGTGGATCGCGGATGCAATGCCGCCAGCCCCCGCCGAAAAGATTGATCTGTTCTTCAACCCCATGCTGATTGATAAGGCGATGATTGGCGCATTAACCCCCCATGCGGGGCAGGTGGTTTATGCGCTACCCTCGCTAGAGGCGCGGGCCATGGGGCTGGACGGCATGGTTTACGAGCCAACCGAATTGCCCATCGCCGCCAGCCTTCCTGGCCCTTATGTTCACCGCGAAGTGTGCAACGCCCTGCTGCCCTATATCGAGGCGTATTTGGGGGGCAGCGCAGCGCGACGCGGCACGTAAATTTGGGATTTTTGGGTTGCCCTGTACGGGCAATGGCCGCATCATGCCGCCATGCATTCCAACCGATATTCCCAACTGTCCAAACTGCGCGCCAGTTTTTGGCATTTCTACCGCAGGATCGAAGCGGCTGAATTGGATTTGATTGCAGCTGGCGTCGCATTTTTCGCCTTTTTGGCCATTTTCCCTGCAGCTGCGGCCATTATCACCATTTGGGGCGCGGTTGCCGACCCTGATGTGATCCGCCAAGAAATCGCGCTTGTCGCCCGATTTATGCCTGCCGAAGTTTACAGTCTTTTGCAGGGGCAAATTGCGGCACTGATGTCGATGAACACGTCCAGCTTGGGGGTGACGACCCTTTTGTCAACGCTGGCGGCGCTGTGGTCAGCGCGAGCGGGGGTGGCGGCGCTGATGCGGGGGCTAAATGCCATTCACCATTTGCCGAACCGCGCGGGCCATTGGCACCAGATGCGAGCCATTTTGCTGACGCTGGTGCTAATCGCGCTGATCTTATCGGTTTTGTTTATGGCCATCGCGGTGCCAGTCGCGCTGGCCTTTCTACCCATTAACGAGATTAGCGCGCAGTGGCTGAACCGATCAAACCTTGCGCTGGGGACAGGGGCCGCGATTTTGGCCGTTGGGCTGGCCTATCGCATGGGGCCAAATTTCACGGCTAAGGCAAAACCACCGCTTTTGTCGTGGGGGCTGCTGGTGGCCGTGGTGTTGTGGGTGGCGGCCACGCGGGGCTTTGTGTTCTACCTTGGCAATTTTGCCGCCTATAACCAAATTTATGGCTCGATCGGGGCGGTCGTTGCGATGCTGATTTGGCTGTATATCAGCGCCTATGCCGTTCTTTTGGGTGCAGCAGTGGACGCCGAGCGCAGCCGAAAACCACACAGCTAGGCCGTGCTAGTAATTCGTCTCATACTCGATCCCAAGGCTGGTGTTGCCTGTGGTTTCCGTTCCCGCGCGCAGCTTTAGCTTGCTGTTCAGCGTATAGGTGAAATCAATGCTTTGCTGGCCTTCGGAATCGCCCGACAGCTGGGTATAAACATTGTCCGATACGTATTTGCCCATCTTTAGCGCGGTCTTGCCCGACGGGTCAGTTTGCATATCCAAATTGTCCAGCTGAAGTGCGCGGCGAATGCGCCCAATCAGCCCGTCGCCGCGCCCGGATAGCGTGGCAATAGCCCCCGTCAATTGAACGGCCTGCAACGTCGACAGTCCTTGCAGGTTTTGGTCAAACAGCAGGGCGGCCAATACCTCTTCCTGCGGCATTTCGGGCGAGGAGGTAAAGCTAAAGGTTGGGTCGGTGGCTGGCCCGTCTATGATGACAGTCGTGGTCACATTGCCGCGCTGATTTGTGGCGCGCACCGAAAGAAACGGGATCAACTGACCCTGCATTTCCAACCGCACTTCTTCCAAATCCAGCCGCTTCGTCAAAACATCAAATCGCCCTTGCACCAGATCAAAGGCACCAGCAGGACGCACATCATTGGTGGTGCCGCCTAGGCGCAATTCGCCGCCCAGTTCGGCATCAAGGCCCCGCCCGCGCACAAACAACCGATTTGGCGCACGCACAAGGATATTCAACCCAAAGGGGGCCGCAGCGGCGCTGACGGCTGCGCGCTGATCAAATCCAGCGTGGTGGCGGGTTTGCTGCACAGCAATCGTATCGCCGCTATGGCGCAAATCGGGCAAGGTCACAGCGCTTGCATCAGTTGGGCGAAGCTGCACTTCGGTGCGGCCCAAATCGATGGTTCCCTCAACTGTTGCCCCACCCGTCAAGGCCCCTGTCAGGCGCAGCTTGCCCGCAACCGATGTATCGTAAAGATTAGGGTCGCGCAGGCGCAGATCGTTTAATCCTATGGCCAGTTCGGCAGTATAAGGGGCGCTTGACGCGATGCTGCCCTTCAAGTCGACGCTTCCGCCCGTTGTCGCGCTGGCCGAACCGGTCAGCGCAATTTGGTTACCAGACAGATTGGCCTGAACCTTCATCTTGCCCAGCGAAAACGGCAGGCTCGGGTCGGCGAGTCGCCCGTTTTCCAAGGTTGCGCTGCCCGAAAGGTTGCGCAAGGCAGGCGCGCCTCGCAGCCGCAGATCAAAGCGCGCAGCCCCCGCGATGCTGCGCGGCGCAATAAAGTTATTGATAAGCCGTGCATCAGCGCTGCCACTTAGGCGCAGATCATTCCCTTGCCCCGCGCTGGCAAACCCTTTCGCCGCAGCTTTCAGGCCCGCGGGGCCAGTCAGGGTTACATCGATATCGCCGCCATCCTCCTTGGAGGCCACTGTGCCAGCCAGCGTCAAGGCACCCGGAAATTCAGGCAAAACCAACCCCAAATTCGCCAAAGCCATGCGCACATTAAATTGGCCCGCCCGAAGTGCGGGGGTTATATCTGCATTAAGCGCCGCTGAGGTCAGGCGAACCGCCTGCAATCTTGGGCTTAGGTTGTCCAAGGCGATTTCGGCGCTGAATTCCGCATCTGCTGCCGCCACGCGTTGCAACATCGAAATGGGCAGATCGATGTTTGAAGTGCGCGCGGTGATGCGGGCAAGCGCGTCCTGCGGTGTGCCAGTTAGGGAAACACGGCCCGCCACTGTGCCGCCAAAACCGCGCTGTTCTGCGGGCAAATCTGGCAGGGCAAAATCGCCGTCCACCGCCACGCCGGTGGCAGCAATCTGGCCAGAAAGATCAGCCGTTATCCCGCGCGCGCGCAGGGCAAATGCGCGCAGCGCAATGCCAGTTTCATCGCGAGCGGCCTGAATGTCAATCCGCGCAGTCCCGTTGAAGCTGCTGTCCAGCGCAGGAATGCCCAGCGCCAAATCGGTTGTGCTCAGTGCAATTGCGCCGTCAAATGCCCGTGTCAGCAGAACTGCACTGCCCTGATAGGACACATTCGCCGCCCCTGCGATAGGCAGGCCAATCATTTCCGAAAAGCGCGAGACGTCTTGCGCCTCTGCCTCGATTTTTCCGTCAAAGGTCAGGCCCTGCGCCAAATTGCCAAAACTGCCCGTCAACGCAATTTGATAGTCTTCGCCCGCAATGGACAGTTGCGACAGGGACAGCGCGCCATCTTGCCACGTCATTTTGCCGCCGCCCCAAATCACACTGCCCAGCGCCCGCGACAGGCTGGCGCGGGCCGGTACAACGCCTTCGGAAGAAAAGGTGACATCGCCGTCCCACTGAGCATCACCCGCCACATCGCGCAACGTGCCTTGGCCTGTGATTTGCGTTTGGGCAAGGCGCAAATCTTCTTGCTGCCAACCCGTCATATTTGCCGACAGCGCCCAAACATCGCCTTGGGCGGCATCAAAGCTGGCGCGCAGGTCTGCGCCTGCGATGCTTGCGGGCAAATCCAAACCCAAGGGCAACAAAATGGGCGCGCCGCTTGGGTCTTGTACCTGCGCTGCCAGTTCAAATTGGCTGGGCACACCATTGGCGGAAACAGATAAGCGCCCCGAAATATCCAGCGCCTGCGCGGTGATGTGCAGCGCGTCCAGATCAAAGCCGCCTGCGGCAGGGGCGGTGCCACTGACCCGCACGGTACTATCACTGCCGAAAAAGGCGCGGTAGCTGGGTGCCAGCAGCGGCGAAATGTCGCCCGATAAATCCACCGCAAAGGCGCTGCCATTGCCCGCTGTTTGCGGATCAAGGCTGGCCATTTTCACACTGCCACCAAAGCGTGGAACGCCATCACTTTCCAGCGCAATCTGCGCCGAAAAGTCGGAAAGTGGCCCTTCGCCTTTGGCGGTAAAGGCCAAAGCAGGCGCGCCTTCCACCCCCATGGTTTGGGCCAGAATTCCGCCCGCCCCTTCGGCGATTTTTACATCCACCACCAGTTGCCGCGTGGCATTGGCAAAGCTGATCGTGACATCTGCCTGCCCCGTTGGCGCGTTTTCATCCAGCCGTTCAATATGCAGGCTGCCCTGCCCTTCGCCCCCCGAAAGCTGCAACGCTGCGGTGACGCTGGCGGTAATCTCTTGGCCCAAGACAGGCGCACCTAGCCGCAGTGTTTGGGCCGAAATAGTGCCGATGTTGACGGATACAGGCAGTTCGGGCAAGGCAAAGAGCGCGGCTTCGGCCACTACATCGTTTTGGCTTTGCGGCAGGCGGACAAGGTCTATTTCGGCTGCTGACAGCGTGTTGACAGTGACCTTACCCAGCAACAAATCGCTGCGTGTCCAGTCTAGTGTGACGTCTTTCAGATTGATCCAAACGCCTAAATCATCGGCAATGGTCATTTGGGCAATTTTGGCCTGCGAGGAAAGTGCGCCTTCAAAGCCAGTGATCACCACCTGCCTGCCTGCGCCTGAAAGGTTGTCTTCTAACAGAGCGGTCAAATAATCGCGGTCATCAACCTCGCCCGTCGTTTGGGCAAGCGCCACGAAAGGCAGGCTAGCCACGGCGAGGGAAAAAAGGAACCACCGCATCAAAAAGCCTGACCTATGCCAATGTAAAATTGTGCGCCGCCGCCTGTCTTGCCCGCAACTGGCCCCGCAAGATCCAGCCGCACAGGGCCAATTGCCGTCATATACCGCACGCCAACCCCAGCACCTGCGTGCCAATTGTCTTTGGTTTCAAAGAACCCGCCCACATCAATGCGGCCTGCATCCAAAAACCCCACAAGACCAACTGTGTCGCTTATCTTTTGCCGCGCCTCTAGGCTGCCGCCAAGATAATGCGTGCCCCCCGTTTCAAACGCAGTGCCGCTGCCGCTGGTGAGTGCGAACACGCCAAGCGATTTATAAGGCTGTCCGCGCACGGTAGAAGGCCCGCCCGAATAGAACAAATCTTCGCGCGGCGCGCCGGCAAGGCTGGGCCCCATAATCATCCCCATCTGCACACGCGCCGCCAAAATCAAACTATCCGATGGGGTCACGCCCAAATACCCGCGTGCGTCAATTTCAGTGCGCACCCCGTTCTCTGTGCCGTCAAAGCCAACATAGGGTTTAAGATCGGCGGTGATGAACACCCCTTCCGAGGCGCTTTTCTTAATGTTGCGCGTATCCCACGAAAAACCAAAGGGAAATGAAAGGCTTTTATAAATCGTCGTGCCCAAAGGATCGACAGCGCGCGAAAGTTGATAAGCCACACCGCCCGTGCCTGTCAGCGTATTGGAAAAATACTGCGTCAGTTTGGCGTTTGAATTGGTGGCATCTAGCGTGGTACGCCCGTCCTGTTCGCGGTAAAACTGCACCCCTAGCGAAAAGGTGATGTCTGGCGTAAAGGTAGCTGGGCGTTCATAGGTGGCTGAAAGCGTGTAATCCAGCCCGCCGCTGTCTACCCCGATCCCAATGGCATTGGCAGACAGGGTCAGGCGTTCAGCCCCGCCAAGCAAATTGCGGTGCGCGCCCACCACACCCACGGTCAGCCCATCCAGCGAGGCGACATCGGCAGAAACGGCAAGGCGTCGCAACCGTTCTTCCACCAATATTGCGGTGATCGGAAGGTTGCCATTCGCGTCCAGCGCCGTGCCCTCTTGGATCGCGACCGACCGAAAAGCCCCTGTACGGCGCAAACGCTGCGCGACTAAATCCAATTCTTCTGGCTCAAAGAACTCGCCCGTGGGTAGGCCCGCGATGGCAAGAACGCGGTCCAGCCGCATGCTCTGTTCGCCGCGCACAGCCAAGTTGCCAAAGCTAAGCCTTGGGCCTCTTTGCAAAGCGATATCAACATCGACCTGCTGGGTATTGTGATCAGCAAGCAGGGTGCTACGCAAAACTTTCGTCATCGCAAAACCGCGTTTGCGCCATTCATCTATGCCCGCAGCGGTTGCATCAACAATTACGCCGCTGGCGGCCACTTCGCCGCGCGCAAAGCCATCGACTGGGATGGCACTGCCAGGGAGGGGAGAGATCTTGGTGCGGCCAAAAACAAATACGGGCCCAGAGGTTACCAAAACCTCTACCTTTGCAATTTTTTCGGGCGCGTCCAGCAGTTCAATATCGGCGGCTTCGCGCCCGTCAACCAGAACATTAATCTCTGCGCCAAGATACCCTCGCGCATAAAGTGCGTCCAGCAGCGCGGCATATTCGGCGCGGGCTTTCGACATAATATCTTGCGCGGGCAACTTGCTGCCACGGCGATACGGCATCAAAAGCGAGGCGTCTTGCAACACAGTAACCAGAGCCTTGTCATCGCTTTGCACGTCGAATGTAACACCGTCCAGCGCGAAGCTGGGCGCGCTGGGCACGATCAGCGCCGCTGCCAAAACGATATATCGCCAGTTTGAACAACCAGTCATTTATGCCTCTGCCCGAGTTATCCACACTATGCCGTGGATAAGTGCCCAATGCAACCAAACATAGGCCGACGCTTGACCATCGGCGAAAAAGCGGAAAAGTTAGCGCCATACATAGGAGAAGATCATGCCCTTTATCCCACCCCCCTACCGCGCGGCCGACACCCGTTATGACCGTATGGTCTACAATCGCTGCGGCAAGTCGGGGCTAAAACTGCCCGCGGTCAGCCTTGGGCTGTGGCACAACTTTGGCGATGATACGCCCCATGCGACCAAACAGGCGATGTGCCGCACGGCATTTGATTTGGGCATCACCCATTTTGATTTGGCCAATAATTATGGCCCCCCCGCGGGCAGCGCCGAAACCGCCTTTGGCCGCATTATAGCCGATGATTTCGCCTCCTACCGTGATGAGATGATCATCTCGTCCAAGGCGGGATACGATATGTGGCAGGGGCCCTATGGCGAATGGGGGTCGCGCAAATATCTAATCGCGTCTTGTGACCAATCGCTTAAACGTATGGGTCTTGATTATGTGGATATTTTCTATTCCCACCGCCTAGACCCTGATACGCCACTAGAGGAAACCATGGGCGCGCTGGATTACATCGTGCGGTCTGGCCGTGCACTGTATGTGGGGATTTCATCCTATAACGCCGCCCGCACCCGCGAGGCTGCGGCGATCTTAAAGGATCTTGGCACGCCCTGCGTGATCCATCAGCCCAGCTACAACATCCTCAATCGCTGGGTCGAAACCGATGGGCTGAAAGAAACGTTGCAGGAATTGGGCATCGGTTCGATCGCCTTTACCCCGCTGGCGCAGGGGATTTTGTCGACCAAATATCTAAATGGCATTCCATCGGGCAGTCGCGCATCGCAGGGCAAATCGCTAGACCCTGCCGTGATTACCCCGCAGGCGCTGGCCTCGGTGCGCGCGCTGAATGATATGGCGGCAGCGCGGGGCCAAACGCTGGCGCAAATGGCAATTGCGTGGGTGCTGCGGCGCGGCGGCATCACATCGGCGCTGATCGGCGCATCTAAGCCAGAGCAGATTATCGATTGCGTGGGCGCAATCGATAATCTTGAATTTACCGACGCAGAGTTGGCCCAAATTGACAGGATTTCCGAAGAAAAAGACATCAACCTTTGGGCCAAATCCTCGTCTGACTAGGCCAATATAGCGCCAACTTTGGCCGCCACAACGGCGGCCAAAGCCCCATGCGCAGGGGCGTCAAAATGCACCCCGTCAATTGGGCTTACGGCAATATGCTGACCTGCATCCAGAAAATGCACATCCCGCGCCGCAGCCAGATCGCCATACAGCGCAGCCAAAGGGGCCGAGCGCGCCGCGCCGCCAAAGAATTCATAGCGGATCGGCCCCTGTTCCAGCACAGGCGGGGGCGCGATGACCAAAATCTGAAACCCGCCATGTCGCTCTTGCATAATGCGGTGCTGGGCAATGTCCAAAAGGCTGGACATGCCGCCCTGCACTTGGGCAGGCAGCGCGGTAAAGCGCGCTTTTACATCATTGGTGCCCAGCATAATCACCAACAAATCAATCGGCCCATGGCTTTCCAGCGCGATCTTTAGCCCCGTCTGCCCGTTCATATGCGGCCCCATGATGGGGTCATCAAACATCGTTGTGCGCCCGGGCAGACCTTCTTCTACCAATTCAACGCCAGCCTGCTGCGCCATCAGGCGCGGCCAACGGGTCTGCGCACCAAAGCGTTCGGCTTTCCCCAAATCGACAATCGGCGGCGCGCCATAAGTGTTGCTATCGCCAAAACATAAAACCAGCGCCATAATCTGCCCCTTTTCATATTCGCTAAATTATATACGTGTTGCCTCTTCAATTTGCAGCCTAACGCGCGCATATAGGGTCAAGCAACCCTTTCCAGCGAGAGACCTATGTTCGGCACCCCCACTCTTGGCGCAGCCAAACCCGCAAGCCCCTTTGTGAAAGACACCAATGAGGCCAGCTTTATGGCCGATGTCATCGACGCGTCGATGGACGTGCCCGTGATCGTGGATTTCTGGGCCCCGTGGTGCGGGCCGTGCAAAACGCTTGGCCCCGCGCTAGAGGCCGCTGTAGAAGGGGCCAAGGGCCGCGTCAAAATGGTCAAGATCAATGTCGATGAAAATCAGGGCATTGCGGGGCAACTGCGCATTCAATCCATCCCCACAGTCTATGCCTTTTTTCAAGGCAAGCCTGTAGATGGATTCCAAGGCGCGATCCCCGGGTCAGAAATTGCGCGGTTCATGGAAAAACTGGTAGCAATGTCGCCCGAACCCGATGGCGGGCTTGCCGATGCGATTGCCGCCGCCGATGCAATGTTGGCAGAAGGCGCGGTGCTGGACGCGATTGAAACCTTTGCCGCGATCTTGGAAGAAGACCCCGAAAACGCGCTGGCCTATGCAGGGCTGATCCGCGCGCATTTGATGGCCGAAGATCTAGACAAAGCCGA
>CAXNEP010000058.1:0-9568 GCA_964200865.1 Cypionkella sp.
ACAGGGCGCTTTCCAGTTCGGCAGGATCAAGGGTGATCTCATCGCTGGTGGCAAGGCCAATGCAGCCCATCATCAGGCTGGCAGGAAAGGGCCAAGGCTGGCTGGCCAAATAGCGCACCTCGCCAATGCGCACGCCTGTTTCTTCCCACACCTCGCGCCGCACGGCGGATTCCAGCGTTTCACCCGGTTCAACAAAGCCTGCCAGCAAAGAATACATCCCTTCGGGCCAGCCGGGCGATCTTCCAAGTAGCAAGCGATCCCCGCGCGTGACCAGCATAATCACCACAGGGTCGGTGCGCGGAAAATGCGGGGTGTTACAGGCGGTGCATTGGCGCTGCCACCCTGCATCGCAGGCCGTGCTGGCCGCGCCACAGCGCGCGCAAAAGCCGTGGCTGTCATGCCATGTTAACAGGGCCTTGGCCGTGGCCGCGCAATCGGCATCCAATGCAGAAAGCTGCGTCATCATGCCGCGCAAATCGGCAAAGCCCGCACCATCTGGCAAATCGGGGTGCTCTTGCAGGTTCGCATCAAAAAAGCCGCCCTCTGCCGCCACGTTTTCGGTGGGTTGCCATGCCGAAACATCGGCGGCAAACAGGGCTATTTCACCCTGCATGCCCAAAAAAATTCGGGTGGTGGATTGCGCCAAAAAGGTATGATCGCTGGGCAGCCAAACCAGCCCCGTTGCCGCAGGGGAAACCGCCACTTTGCCCCGCCAAAGCGCGAAAACGCGGGTGCTTTCTTGGTGCCAAAGCGCCTTTATCTTGCTGTCATCTTTGCGCAGATAGGCGGCACGATCCATAAAATCTTGTGCCCCTTGAAAGGCATAGCTCATCATCTGCGTCATCCTTGATCTATTCTTTTGCTTATCTAGCACTTCGCTTGCACTGTCGCCACTGTACAAGGAGGCGGTGACTGCGATGTTGCACTACTCAACCAGAAGGTGTATTGATGGCGTATAGGGTTACGAAAGTGGTTTTTAGAAATTTGGGCAAAGTTAGCTGGCCCAAGGGTTTTGGGCGCGATTGCGGCCGTTAAGTTTTGTTTGGGAAAATTGATTGGGAAAGATGTTAGTACAGGCCGCAGGCACCGACGTTTCAGAAAGGGCTGGGCAGCTTCATCTGCGCATTTTGGCAACCACGGATTTGCACGCTTGCTTAACCGCGTGGGATTATTACGCTCACAAAAGTGCCGAAGGTCGCGGGTTGTCGCGCGTGGCCCAATTGATCACCGCCGCGCGGGGCGAAGTGGAAAATTCGCTGCTGTTTGACAATGGCGATTTTCTGTCAGGCTCGGGCATTGGCGATTTGCTGGCAGCGCAATTTCCCGCCCAAAGCGCCCATCCCATGATCGCAGCGATGAATGATCTGGGCTATGACGCGGTGAACTTGGGCAACCACGAATTCAGCCATGGTCTGCCTTTTCTGCGCCATTCAGCCAAAGACGCGCGGTTTCCCATCGTCAGCTCAAACTTCGCGTTCGATGATTTGCCCTTTGCGCGCCAGACCTTGCTGCTGGAATGCCGCTGTGTAGATGGATCGGGGCAGAACCACATTCTAAAGGTTGGCGTGATGGGCCTGCTGCCTGCGCAGACCTTGGTGTGGGAAGCGGCACATTTGAATGGTCACGCCTACGCCGCGCCCATGCTTACGGCAGCCAAACATTATGCCGCCACCCTGCGCGCCGCGGGGGCGGACATTGTTGTGGCTTTGGCGCATACGGGCCTTGACCAAGGCGATGCGGGTGATGGCTTTGGCGAAGAACATCTTGCACATGCCGTAGCCGCCCTTGCGGGAATTGACGTGGTGATCGCGGGCCATACGCATCAGCAATTTCCCACCGCGCAGGGTGAGGCAGAGGGTGGGTTGGTTCTGCCTGGCTTTTTCGGATCGCATCTTGGCGTGGTCGATGTTGTGATGCAGCGCCAATCAGCGGGCTGGCAGGTGGTGTCGCGCCATGCGCAACTGCGCGCAATAGCGCAGCGCACCAGTACGGGGCAACTGGCCCCCCTTGTCAGCGATGCCGCGCAAATCCGGGCCTTGGCCGAACCTGCCCATGCCTTTATCACCCAAACCGCAACGAAAGTTATCGGCCACACCGATCTGCGCTTGTACAGCTATTTTGCAACCATCACCTCTTCGGCGGCACTGTCACTTGTTGCGCAGGCACAGGCCTCGGGGCTGGCTGCCATGCTGGCTGGCGGGCCCGATGCCGAACTGCCCATTTTATCTGCCGTTGCCCCGTTCAAGGCAGGTGGGCGCGGCGGGCCTGAAAACTATACCGATCTTGCCGCAGGCCCCTTGCTGCACCACCATGCGGCCGATTTATATATGCATCCCAATCGCTTGGTCGGCTTTCGCGTGACGGGGGCAGAGGTGGCGCTGTGGCTGGAACGCGCGGTGAGTAAATATTATCAGATCGCTCACGGCGCCCGCGATGCCCAATTGCTGAACGCCGATTTCCCCAGCTTTAACTGCGATATGATCTTTGGCCTAACTTATGAGGTGGATATCAGCCAGCCCCCCATGTTCAATGCGCAGGGCACTCTGATAAACCCCAACGTGCGGCGGGTGCGCAATATTCGCCACGAAGGCCAGCCGATCCGTGACGATCAGGTGTTTGCGCTGGCCTCAAACAGCTATCGGCGCGAGGGTAAGTCAGGCTTTGCAGGCACAAGCCAGACCCATGTTATGGCCGAAAGCCCGCAGATGATCCAAGATCTGCTGCGCGATCATATCGCCCAAGGCCACCCTGCGCCGCAACCCGATACCGCGCATTGGCGCTTTGCCCCGATTGACGGGGCCAGCGTTTGGTTCGCCAGCAGCCCCTATGCCGCGCAAGTCTTGGGCGATATCGACCATTTTCGCCCCGAAGCCATTGGGCTGGACGACGCGGGATTTCTGCGCTTTCGCTTGCATCTTTAGCGCGCTATGGCTGCCCAAAATGGGGTGCAGCATGATTGACGCGATTCTTTTTGATTTGGACGGCACGTTGATTGATACCGAATCCGTGGCCCTTATTGCGGGCCATGCCGCCTTTGCCGAATTGGGCGCTGAAGTGGACACCGATTTTATGCACAAATTGGTAGGGGTGGATCAGCCCACGTCGCGCAAGTTTATCGCGCAAACCCTGCCCGATTTGGATATTGCCGCCCTAACCCGCGCATGGGATGCGCGCTTTCACGCTGCGATTATGCAAGGCCTGCCGATGAAACAGGGCGCGCATGACATTCTGCGCGCGGCACTGCGCCCGATGGGCCTGGTCACATCGTCTGGCCGCGAGGCGGCGCATCACAAACTGCGCCTTGCCGCGATTGACCACCATTTTCAAACCGTCGTCACCGTCGATGACGTCACCCAGCCCAAACCCGCCCCCGAACCCTACCTTATGGCAGCGCAGCGCATGGGCGTAGACCCCGCCCGATGCCTTGTGTTTGAAGATAGCGAAACAGGGGCCGAGGCCGCACACCGCGCAGGCTGCATCGTCGTGCAAGTGCCCGATGTCGTGCCAACCCAAGGGCGCTGGGCACACCACGTCGCCCCCGATTTGCTGTCAGGCGCGCGGCACTATGGGCTGATTTAGGGGGGCTTTGCCCCCCAGCTGCTAAAGCACGCTTTAGCAGCATCCCCCCAAGATATTTGCAGAGTTAGGAAGAACGCAGACCGTCTGAATTCCTAACTCTCCAAATATCTTAGGGGGTGAGCGCGCAGCGCGAGGGGGGCAAAGCCCCCCTGTGCAGCGGTGAAGGCATCTTGCCATAAGCAGAACGAACCCCTATATGCACCCCTGAGAGGTTGGCGCGGGCAGGCACCTCGCCAACCCGGTCAGGTCCGGAAGGAAGCAGCCGTAACGAGCCCCGCTTGGGTCGTTGTCAGCCTCTCACCCTATTCCAAGATCACCCCAGCCGCGCGCATTGCTGCCTGCATGTCGGCAAGCGATCCGTTTAGGTCTATCGCGCGGCACAGGTCTGACTGCACCGTCACGTCATATCCCAGCTTTGCGGCATCGAGCGCCGAATAGGCCACGCAATAATCAAGCGCAAGGCCGACCAGCACCACATCTTTAACCCCGCGATCCTGCAAATAGCCATGCAGGCCCGTGGGGGTGGCGCGGTCATTTTCAAAGAACGCCGAATAGCTGTCGATTTGCGCACGGAACCCTTTGTGGATGATCATCTGCGCGGCATTTGTGTTCAGCGCGGGGTGAAATGCGGCCCCATCGCTGCCCTTCACGCAGTGGCGCGGCCACAGTACTTGCGGGCCATAGGGCATTTGCACAACCGAAAACGGCGCGGCCCCTGCGTGGTTATCGGCAAAGGAGGTGTGGTTTGCAGGGTGCCAATCTTGGGTTAGAACCACGGTCTCAAACCCGCCCATCAGGGCGTTAATGCCGCCGACAATCTCATCCCCACCCGCCACGGCCAGCGCGCCGCGCGGGCAAAAGTCGTTCTGAACGTCAATCACAATCAGGGCTTTGGTCATGGCATCCTCCAGTTGCAACATGGCTACGGCGCGGCAAAGGCGGGGTCAAGCATATGCGAAAACGTGGCCCTTGATGCAGGCCCCGTGCAGGCGTAAACAGCGCGCATGATTACAATCGCCGCCCTATACCACTTTGCGCGGGTGCCAGACCCCGCCGCCCTGCGCCCCGCGCTGGCGGATATTTGCGCGCAAAACGGCGTGCGCGGATCGCTTCTGCTCGCGGGCGAAGGGATCAATGGCACGATTGCAGGGGACGCGAACGGCATTGCCACCGTGCTGGACTATATCCGCGCCACACCAGGTTTTGCGGCCCTTGAGCATAAGGAATCCTATGCCGAAACTATGCCCTTTGGCCGTATGAAGGTAAAGCTAAAGCGCGAGATCGTCACCATGGGCATCCCCGATGTTGACCCCCGCGCGCAGGTGGGCAGCTATGTCGCCCCGCAAGATTGGAATGCGCTGATCGCCAGCGAAGACGTGGCCGTGATCGACACCCGCAATGATTACGAGGTCGGCATCGGCACCTTCAAAGGCGCGGTTGACCCTGACATCCGCAGCTTTCGCGACTTTCCCGCATGGTGGCAGGCGCACAAAGACGACTATCGCGGCAAGCGCATTGCGATGTTCTGCACGGGCGGGATTCGCTGCGAAAAATCCACCAATTACCTTTTGTCCCAAGGTGTGAATGACGTGTTTCACCTTAAGGGCGGCATTTTGAAATACCTTGAAGAGGTTCCCGTCGAGCAAAGCCTTTGGGATGGCGAATGCTATGTGTTCGATGGCCGCGTGTCCGTGGGGCACGGCCTAAAACCTGGCCCCTTTGACAGTTGCCACGCCTGCCGCCGCCCGATTAGCGCGGCAGATAAGGCCAGCCCCTTGTATGAACGCGGCGCGTGCTGCCCTGCCTGCGTGGGCGAATATTCCGAAACCGACCGCGCCCGTTTTCGCGAACGCCAGCGCCAGCTTGACCTTGCCGCCCAGCGCGGCGGGCAGGTATTTGTCACCAACCGTTTGGACTAGTCTTGATTTCGCCCCCTGCATGCGCCACAGGTGGATGACCAAAAAGATAGGCGCATCATGGCACAAAACACCCGCATAGACCAAACCTTTGCACGGCTGAAAGCGGCCCGCAAAAAGGCATTTGTCGCCTATATCATGGCGGGCGATCCTGATGTGGCGCGTTCCTTGGCGGTGATGCAGGGGCTGCCCGCCGCGGGCGTCGATGTTATCGAACTGGGCCTGCCCTTTACCGACCCGATGGCGGATGGCGAGACGATCCAACTGGCGGGTCAGCGCGCACTAGAAGGCGGCATGACGCTGGATAAGACGTTGGACATGGTTCGCGCCTTTCGGGCGGGCAACCAAGACACGCCAATTGTGATGATGGGCTATTACAACCCCATCTATGCGCGCGGGGTCGATCTGTTTTTGCGTCAAGCCGTTGAAGCTGGCATTGACGGGCTGATCATCGTCGATCTGCCGCCTGAGGAAGACAGCGAGCTGTGCATCCCTGCGCAGGCCGCTGGGATTAACTTTATCCGCCTCGCCACGCCCACAACCGATGCCAAACGCCTGCCAAAAGTGCTGCAAAACACATCGGGTTTTGTCTATTACGTCTCGGTCACGGGAACGACGGGGGCCGCTGCGGCCAAACCATCCGATGTGGCCCCCGAAGTGGCGCGGATCAAAGCCAGCACCGATTTGCCCATTATTGTGGGCTTTGGCATCAACACGCCCGAAACCGCGCGCGAGATTGCCAGCGTGGCCGATGGCTGCGTTGTGGGCAGCGCCATTGTCAAGGAAATCGCTAGCGGCAAGCCTGTCGATCAGATTTTGGCCTTTGTCGCCTCCCTTGCGGCGGGTGCCCATTCGGCCTAACGCCACGTATCGCGTGACTTTGGGCACGGCGCGGGGCATCTCTTGGTAAAGGAGCCGCGCCATGCCTTACCCCAACCTGCTATCCCCAATAACCCTTGGCCCGCTGACCCTGAAAAACCGCGTGGTGATGGGGTCAATGCATACGGGGCTGGAAGAAGGCCACGATCCTGCACCCCTTGCCGCGTTTTATGCGCAGCGGGCGGCGGGCGGTGTGGGGCTGATTGTAACTGGCGGCATTGCGCCCAACGCCCATGGCGCGGTCTATCAGGGCGCGGCGGGGCTGTTTGGCGATGCAGACATCGCCTTTCACCGCAGCGTTACAGATGCGGTGCATCAAAACGGCGGGCGCATTGCCATGCAAATTTTGCACGCGGGCCGCTATGCCTATGTGCAGGGCTGCGTTGCCCCATCGCCCATCAAATCCCCCATTTCCCCCTTTGCCCCCCGCGAATTGACCCGTGACGAGGTGGATGCAGAACTGAACGATTTCGTCACAACAGCCCTGCGCGCGCAGCAGGCGGGCTATGACGGGGTCGAGGTGATGGGATCAGAAGGGTATTTTCTGAACCAATTTCTGGTGACCCATACCAACAAACGCAGCGACGCATGGGGCGGGCCATATGCAAACCGTATGCGCGCGCCCGTGCAGGCCGTGGCCCGCATCCGCGCCGCGCTGGGCCCAGATTTTCTGATCATCTACCGTATATCCTTGATAGATCTGATCCCAAATGGCAGCACATGGGACGAGGTTGTCACCCTTGCCCGCGCGATCAAAGACGCTGGCGCGCATGTGCTGAACACAGGGATAGGCTGGCACGAAGCGCGCGTGCCCACCATCGCCACATCGGTGCCGCGCGGGGCCTTTGTGCATTTGGCGGCACGGCTGAAGGCTGAAAATATCCTGCCCGTCATCGCCACCAACCGCATCAACACTCCCGATATGGCCGAAGACATTCTGGCGCGCGGCGATGCCGATATGATCTCGATGGCGCGGCCCTTTCTGGCGGATGCCGATTTTGTCGCCAAAGCGGCAGCCGGGCAGGCGGCGCAGATTGCCCCCTGCATCGCCTGCAACCAAGCCTGCCTTGACCATACGTTTTCGGGCAAACCCGCGACCTGTCTGGTCAACCCCCGCGCGGGGCGCGAATTGTCTTTGCGCTATACACCTGCCGCCACGCCCAAACGCATTGCAATCGCGGGCGGTGGCGCTGCGGGGATGATGGCGGCAATTGTGGCAGCAACGCGCGGGCATAGGGTGGATTTGTATGAAGCGGACAGCGAATTGGGTGGGCAGCTAAACCTTGCCAAACAGGTGCCAGGCAAAGAAGAGTTTCACGGGCTGGTGCATTGGTTCACCGCCGAAATCACGCGCCTTGGGGTGGCCGTTCACCTAAGCACCCGCGCCGATCTGGGCGATCTGCGCGGCGCAGATGAGGTTATCATCGCCACAGGAACCGCCCCGCGCAGGTTGGATATTGAGGGGGCTGATCGCGCCCTGACCTACGCCGATGTTCTGCGCGGCGCGCCCGTTGGTGCGCGCGTGGCGGTGATTGGGGCAGGGGGGATTGGCTTTGACTTGGCCGAATATTTGGCCTGCGGCGCGCACAGCCCCAGCCGTGATTTGGCCCATTGGCAGCGCGAATGGGGCGTGGGCGACCCTGCTTTACAGGCGGGCGGGCTGATCCTTGCGCAGCCAGATGCCCCCGCCCGAAAAGTGACCCTAATGCAGCGCAAAACGGGCAAACTGGGGCGCGGTCTGGGTAAAACCACAGGCTGGATACACCGCGCCCAGCTACAAGCCAAGGGCGTTGAAATGCTGGCAGGTGTCGAATATCGCGCCATCACGGAAGCTGGCGTTTTGATCGCCCAAGGCGGGGTGCAGCGGCTTATCGAAGCCGACACAGTTGTGATCTGCGCAGGCCAAACCAGCCAGCGCGATGTGGCAGATCGCGCCATCGCGGCGGGCTTGAGTGTGCACATCATAGGGGGTGCCGACAGGGCCGCAGAACTTGACGCACAGCGCGCAATTGCGCAGGGCGCAGAACTGGCGGCAGCGCTATAAGTCTAGCCGCGCAAGGGGGGCTATGCGCCCCCCAGCCGCTGCGCGTCTTCCCCCGCAAGGTATTTTCAGAGTTAGGAAGGATGCAGAGACTTGCGCTTCCTAACTCTCTAAATACCTTCGGGGGAAGCGGGCCAGCTTGCTGGACCGCAGGGGGGCGAGCCCCCCTAGCTGCCCGCGCCGCAAACGGGGCAATTGCCATTTCGTGCCACGGTGATGCTGCGCACCTGCGCATCTAGCGCGTCGTAAATCAGCAGGCGGCCCGCCAATCCCTCGCCCGCGCCTGTGATATGTTTCACCGCCTCGACGGCCATCATCGCACCAATCACGCCGGGCAGGGGGGAAAGCACCCCCGCCTCTGCGCAGGCGGGGGCAAGGCCTGATTCGGGCGCATGGGGAAAGACGCAGGCATAGCAGGGGGTATGGGGGGGGTGATACACAGAAATCTGCCCCTCCCACTGGGTCAGCGCGGCGGAAATCAACGGCTTGCCCGCCGCCACGCAGGCGGCGTTCACCAAATAGCGGGTGGCCATATTGTCAGACCCGTCAAGGATCAGGTCGTATTCGCCGATCAGGGATTGCGACTGCGCATCCATACGGCGGTAATAGGGCAGCACCGTGCAATAGGGGTTTTGCGCGTTCAGGGTCTCTTTGGCCGATTGCACCTTTGGCAGGCCCACGGCATCTGCCATATGAATCACTTGACGGCCAAGGTTGCTGTCCTCGACAACATCATCATCGATCACGCCAATCGTGCCCACGCCAGCGGCGGCCAAATACATCAGCGCGGGCGATCCCAAACCGCCCGCGCCAATCACCAAAACGCGGGTCGATTTCAGCCGCGCCTGCCCCGCGCCGCCAATTTCGCGCAGCAGGATGTGGCGGGAATAGCGGGCAATCTCGCCGGCTGCAAAGGGGCCAGATGTGGGGCCAGAACGGGGGGCAGGGGGCAGGGGGGCCGCGCGGCGGCGCAGCGCCGCCAGCCCCGCGCGGTATGCCAGCACCAGCGCCACCACAACGCCAACCGCCCCCCAAGCGCGCGCATCCCCGCCAATACTGGCGCGCAGCGCGGCACCATCGGGCAGGGTCAGATGCACCAGCACCGCCCCTGCCCACAGCAGCGCAATCGCACCCCAGCGCAGCAGTTTTGGCG
>CAXNEP010000059.1:0-9536 GCA_964200865.1 Cypionkella sp.
CATCGCCATCATCATCAGTGGCACTGCCGAAATTGCCGTTAATGACATCGTCGCCTGCGCCTGCATAAATCGTGTCATCACCTTCGCCGCCCGCCAAGAGGTCATCATTGGTGTCCCCGTAGAGCAGGTCTGCGCCAGTACCTGCGTTCAGCGTGTCGTTGCCAGCGCCGCCAAGGATAGTGTCCGCATCCGCGCCGCCAAAGATCGTGTCATTGCCAAAGCTGCCGTCGATGCTGTCATCGCCCGCTCCTGCATCGATAGTGTCATTGTCAAATCCACCAAGCAAAGTGTCCGCATCGTCGCCGCCGTCGATACTGTCATTGCCATCGCCGCCCTCGATGCTGTCACGGCCCGCATCGCCAAAGATCGTATCTTGATCTGCGCCGCCCTCGATGGTGTCATTCCCAAGGCCGCCAGAAAGTTGGTCGTTGCCGTTGCCGTCCAAGATGTTGTCATCGCCAGCTTCACCGTCGATGGTATCATTCCCGTCACTACCGTCCAAAATATCATTGCCAGCGCCAGCTTGGATCAGATCATTCCCTAAGCCGCCGCTCATGAAATCAGTGCCGCTGCCCGCCGTCAGCGTGTCATCACCCGCACCGCCATTAAGCACGTTGTCACCAGCGCCGCCGTCAAGAAGATCATTACCATTCTCGCCATTCAGACGATCATTGTCGTCGCCGCCCGTTGCTTGGTCATCGCCCGCGCCGCCGAAAACCTCGTCTCCGCCAGCGCCTGTGGTTAAGGAATCATTGCCAAGGCCACCGTAAAGCAGATCTTTGCCCGCCCCGCCGTCTAGGCTGTCGTCACCGTCATCGCCAGCCAGCTGGTCACTTCCGTCGCCGCCCGTCAGGGTATCCGCCCCAAGCCCACCCGACATATTGTCATTGCCCAAGCCACCGTCGAGGGTGTCATCACCAGCATCCCCGCTTAGAAAGTCCAGACCAACGCCGCCACTGACGCTGTCATTGCCATCGTTGCCATCCAGCGTGTCATTGCCGCCATTGCCCTCCAAGGCGTCAGCCCCCGCCAGACCCGCCATACTATCATTGCCATCGCCGCCTGACAGATCATCCCTAACTGCGCTGCCCTGCAATGTGTCATCACCCACGCCGCCAAAGCCAAAGCCGCCTGCAGCGCCAAGGGAAATCAGATCGTCCCCAGCATCGCCGATCAGTTCATCAACTGCGCCGCTTGCCCCACCCAAAAGCGTATCATTGCCCGCTCCGCCAGAAATTGCATCATTGCCCGGCCCGCCGTCGATGCTGTCATTGCCCGCGCCACCATACAGCGTGTCGTTATTTTGCCCGCCATCCAAGCTGTCATTGCCATCGCCGCCAAGGATGGTGTCATCGCCCGCCCCGCCTGCCGCCGTGTCATCGCCGGGGCCAAGCGTGACCAAATCGCGCCCATCACCTGCCAAAACGGTGTCATCGCCCGCGCCGCCGACAATATCATCATCTTGGTTGCCGCCCGTGATGGTATCGTTGCCCGCGCCGCCATAAAGCCATTTGGCCCCCGCAAGGGCCGCCAACAACAGATCGTCGCCATCTTCGCCATCCAGCGTATCTTGGCCAATACCGCTGTCCAGCGTGTCATTACCCGCCCCGCCCAACATGCTGTCATCGCCTGCGCCGCCCAAAAGGCTGTCATTGCCTGCGCCGCCACCTACGACATCTGCGCCGTTGCCTGCCAAGACCACATCATTGCCCAGCCCAGCAAAAATGGAATCATCGCCACTTAGAGCCGTTATCGTGTCGTTAGGGCTTGTCAGATCATCGCCATCAAAGCCCTGCACCTCGGTGCTGCCGCTGATCTCATCATCGCCACTCGTGCCCGTGATGGTACCATCATCCGTGCCGTCACTATCGTCAAAGATACGGCGATCTTCGGGGGGCTCGCCGCCGCCATCGCCGCCGCCATCGCCGCCGTCATCACCACCGCCGTTATCACCGCCACCGCCGTTATCACCGCCGCCGTCATCGGTATCCGTATCATCATCCCCTGATCCGCGAGAGAAGAAAGAAAACAGGCTGTCTCCAAAGCCGACAAGCAGCGAGGCAATCATAATCAGTGCATAAAGTTCCATGACATACCCTCGCAACTATGGCGACTGCACCTACGGCGAAAAGCGCAATCATAGTTAAACTAGAGCGCGAGTAGGTGATTTGGCGAGTCAAATCTGTGGATAAACCTCTTATTTTCTTATCTGGAAACAGTAAGAAATGGGGTCCGCTAGGCTTTTGTCATCAATACATTCAAGTTTCACCGTAGCTGCCGCCCAAGTATTAACTTGTTGCTCTGAAAGATTAAAAAACCCCCTGCCAAGTGTTCTTTGGTTCTCTGAAATCGCTGGGATTGATTCCGCTTTTCTTCAAATCAAAGTCCAAAATCCAATAGATTCCTGTTGATTGCCCCCAAAAACACGGCCCAATTGCCTAAACTTGCCGCGATGATGCAAAGCCAAGCGGCCAATCCCCTAGGCTGGGCTGCCCTTGGCTGGGGCAGGGTCGCGGGTCGCTTCAAAATTGCTACCCGACGCGATCAGACAGGTTTTGCCATCGGGCGAGGTGGCAACAATCGTCCATGTGCCCGTGCTGGGGTTCACAAACAACTCCATCACAACGTTTTGCCCAGCAATGCCAATGCCGCGCCGCGCCTCGCCGTATTGGGTTGCCAAAGCCGCCAACACATCGGCGCGCGGGGCGCATTGGGGTGTTTGCGCCTGGGCGTTGTGCGTGACGAAAATCAGTAGGGCAAAGCCAAAAGACAGGGCAAATAGGCGCTTTTGCAGGGGATCGGGCATGGCTGGGGCCTTTCATCGGGGGATGCGCCAATGCTGCGCCCAATCGGTGGGTAAATGGTTAACCTGCGGGGCGTTCTGGCCTTGTTCTGGGCCTAAGCTGTGCCCACACGGCGCATGCGACGAAAATATTCTGCGCCGCAGCATTTCTGGCCTTGCAGAAAGTGACAAAATGATGCCATTTGGCGCAATATTATTGCCGCGAGGAATCATGACTAACGCGCACCGCCCCTATCGTTCGGTTTTGTATATTCCCGCATCGAACGCGCGCGCCTTGGAAAAGGCGAAAACCCTGCCAGCAGATGCGATTATCTTTGATCTGGAAGACGCCGTGGCCCCCGCCGAAAAGGATGCCGCCCGTGCCGCTTTGGTGCTGGCACTACGGGGCGATTATGGTGCGCGCGCACGCATTGTGCGGGTCAATGGGCTGGATACGGGTTGGGGTGCGGCGGATATGGCCGCTTTTGCTGGCCATGCGGGCGCAGATGCCCTTCTGCTGCCAAAGGTCAACGCGCCTGCAGATCTGGACGCAGCCCATGCTTTGGCCCCCGCCAAGCCGCTTTGGGCCATGATGGAAACGGCGCTGGGCATGTTAAACGCCGCGCACATCGCCGCCCATCCCGCGCTGGCGGGCATGGTGATGGGCACCAATGATTTGGCCAAAGAACTGGGTTCGCGCCACCGCAGCGATCGTTTGGCGCTGCAAACGGGGCTGGGCCTGTGCCTGCTGGCCGCCCGCGCGCACGGGCGCGTGATTGTGGATGGGGTGTTTAATGCCTTTCGCGATGACGCAGGTTTGGCCGCCGAATGCGCGCAGGGCCGCGATATGGGCTTTGATGGCAAAACCCTGATCCACCCCGCACAGCTGCCCATCGCCAACGCCGCCTTCGCCCCATCGCCTGCCGAGATTGACCTTGCCCATCGCCAGATCGCCGCCTTTGACGAGGCAGTCGCTGCGGGCCAAGCGGTTGCAGTTGTGGATGGTAAAATTGTTGAAAACCTGCATATCTTCACCGCGAAGGCCCTGCTGATCAAAGCAGAGGCGATAGCGGCGATGGAGTAGCCAATGTGTTTTCTGATTTTGACCTTGGGCGTGGCCCTGTGGGCCTTTTCGCATTTGATGAAACGCGTCACCCCCAATTTTCGCGCCTCACTGGGTGAGGCAAAGGGCAAAGGCGTGGTTGCGCTGCTTACCTTTGTGGCGCTGGGGCTGATGATTTGGGGCTATCGCGGCGCTGATGTGATCGTGCTGTGGAACCCGCCCGCCTTTCTAACCCATATCAATAACTTATTGATGCTGATCGCGGTTTTTCTTGTAAACTTGGGCTATGTGCCCGGGCTTTTGCGCAGCAAAATGCGCCACCCGATGCTGGGCGCGGTCAAGGTGTGGGCGCTGGCGCATTTGCTGGTGAACGGCGATTTGGCATCGGTAATCTTGTTTGGCGGTATGCTGGCTTGGGCCGTGTTTGACATGATCAAAATCAACAAAATGCAAGAATGGGCCCGCCCCGCCGCTGGCCCCGTGATTTATGATGTCGGCTATGGCATTGTCAGCCTTGGCGTTTTTGGTGCCATCGCTTGGCTGCACACCTATCTTGGCTATTGGCCGTTTGGATAAATCATGGCGCAGCTGTACCGTTTTCTATCAGATGATGACACGTCGGACTTTTGCCATAAGGTCAGCGAAGCCCTGTCCAAAGGCTGGCAGCTGTATGGCAACCCCACCTATGCCTTTGATGCTAAGGCCGAGGTGATGCGCTGCGGTCAGGCCGTGGTAAAGGATGTCGTGGGCGAGTATCACCCCGATATGAAACTGGGCCAGCAATAGGGAAAACTTATGGGTGATAAGACCAATTCAGGGCATTTCTTTGAAGACTACCGCCTTGGGCAAGTCATCACCCATGCCATCCCGCGCACGCTGTCGGGCGGCGAGCGGGCGCTGTATCACGCCCTTTATCCCGCCCGCCATGCGCTCTATTCATCCGATGAATTTGCCCGCGCCTGCGGTCTGCCCGCCAGCCCATTGGACGATTTGATTACCTTTCACACGGTGTTCGGCAAAACCGTGCCTGATATTTCGCTCAATGCCGTGGCGAATTTGGGCTATGCGGCTGGGCGCTGGTTGGCCCCCGTGCATGTAGGCGATACCCTATCGGCCCGCAGCACGGTGATTGGGCTAAAGGAAAACTCAAACGGCCAATCGGGCGTGGTTTATGTGCGATCTGAAGGGGTCAACCAACACGGCGCGGTGGTGCTGGACTATACCCGCTGGGTCATGGTGAAAAAACGCAATGCGGCCAGCGCGCCGCCCACGCCGCATATCCCAGACCTGCCATCGGCGCTGGCGGTGGGCGATCTAATCATTCCGCAAGGGCTTGATTTTACACACTATAACTTCACCCTTGCAGGGGATCCGCACCGTATGGGCGATTATGCAGTGGGTGAGGTGATCGACCATATCGACGGTGTCACCCTTGAGGAGGCCGAGCATATGCTTGCCACGCGCCTGTGGCAAAACACCGCCAAAGTGCATTTCGATGCCAAAAGCCGCCCCGATGGGCGGCGGTTGATTTATGGCGGGCATATCATTTCGCTGGCGCGCGCGCTGTCCTTCAACGGGCTGGCCAATGCGCAAATGATTGTGGGCCTGAACGGCGGCGCTCATGCCAACCCCGCCTTTGCAGGCGACACTGTGCGCGCATGGAGCGAGGTTTTGGATATGGCAGAAACACCCGCCCCGAATGTGGGCGCAATCCGCCTGCGGCTGGTCGCGCATAAGGCGGCCAAGGCTGGCCCCCTGCGCGGCGCGGATGGCAAATACAGCCCCGAAGTGCTGCTGGATTTGGACTATTGGGCGCTTATGCCAATCTAGGCCAGCGCTGCCGCAAGCCTATCCCACTCATCCGCCGCGCCCGCGGGGCCAAGGCGCAGCCATGTTGCAGAATAGGGAAAGATGCGGCTCCAAATATGGGCGCGGGCAAGGCGGGTTTGCGCGGCGGCGGCATCTGGCGTATCGTACAGGCGAAATAAATCGCACCCGCCCACCACGCGCCAGCCCGCCCCGCGCGCCAAATCGTCCATCTTTGCGGCATCTTGCGATAGCCGCGCGCGGGTCGCATCGGCCCAATCGGTATCGGCATAGGCGGCGCGCGCGATATGCAGCGCAGGGCCAGATACAGGCCACGGGCCCGCCAATGTGCGCAACTGTTCGACATCTGATTGCGCGCCAAACACCAGACCAAACCGCGCCCCCGCCAGCCCCCAAAACTTGCCAAAAGATCGCAAGATCAGCAGCTTATCCCGCCCCGCATAGGGCAAAAGCGAAAGATGTGGCGCAACATCGCCAAAGCTTTCGTCTACCACCAAAAGCCCCACCTCGGGCGATAGCGCAAGCAAATCTTCTGGCGAAAACACCCGCCCATCAGGGTTGTTGGGGTTGACCACCACCGCCAAATCCGCCCCCCGCATCGCCGCCAAATCTGGCGCGGCGCTGACCTGCCAGCCTTGGGCGCGCAGACAGGCGGCATGTTCGTTGTAACTTGGGCTCAGCACTGCCGCCCGCCCCGCGCTGCGCAGTTGCGGGATCATCTGGATCGCCGCCTGCGCGCCTGCGCAAATCATCGCAGGGGCCTGCACGCGATAATGCTGCTGCGCCGCCGCTAGGGCTTGCGCCATATCTTCGCCTGTGGGCAGGCGATGCCACAGGGCGGGCGGCACCTGTGCTATGGGATAGGCGATGCGGTTGATCCCTGTTGACAGATCAATCCAATCATCCACCTGCCCGCCAAACTGCGCCAGCGCCGCCCCAATATTGCCGCCGTGGTCGCGGGTTTTGTCACTCATGGCGCTTTTCCTTTGCTGGCAAAAAGGGGGGCTCGCCCCCCTTCGCTGCGCTCACCCCCGAGGATATTTGCAGAGCGAGGAAGCCGCAATGATCTGCCTGCTTCCCTGCTCGTAAAATATCCTCGGGGGGAGGCCCGCCCCTTTGCGGGCAGGGGGGGCGAGCCCCCCCTTGTTCGGGTCAGGCGAGGGCGGCCACTGCCGCTATAAGCCCCGCCATCAACCCCAACGCGCGGATATAGATGCGCAGGCCTTGGGTGATATGCGCGGGGCTGGGATCGGGCGCGGTGGCGTTCAGCCAAGGCTCGTTTGCGATGTGGTTTTCATAGATGCGCGGGCCTGATAGGCGAATGTTCAGCGCGCCTGCCAGCGCCGCCTCGGGCCAGCCTGCGTTTGGGGATCTATGGGCGCGCGCATCGGCCAGCATCACCGCCCAAGCGCGGCGCGGTGCAGGCGCGGTCAGCGCAAACAGCGCCCCCGTCAGGCGCGCGGGGATCAGATTGACCCAATCATCCGTACGCGCCGAAAACCAGCCAAAGTCTTGATAGCGCGGGGTTTTATGGCCAATCATACTGTCTAATGTATTGATCGCCTTATAGGCGGCAATACCTGGCAGGCCAAAAATCACGCCCCAAAACAGCGGCGCGATGATGCCGTCTGATGTGTTTTCGGCCAAACTTTCCAGCGCGGCGCGCGCCACACCCTCGCTGCCCAGTTGCGCAGGATCACGGCCGACGATCATGGAGACTTCATAGCGCGCCAATGTCAAATCCCCCGCCTGCAAGGGTCGCGCGACAGCCGCAACATGGGTATACATCGAGCGCGCTGCAACCAAAGGCCAAGCCAGAATACCCGTGATAACCGCCCCAAGCCAACCCTGCGGCAAGGCCAGCGTTATGGCATAGGCGGGCAATGCGGCAGCGGCAACGACAACACCAAAGGTGATAATCCCGTTCCATTTACGCGCCGCCCCGTCCACGTTTAGCCGCGCCTCTAGCGCGGAAATCAGCGCGCCGATCCACGTGACAGGATGGCCGATACGGCGATACAGCGCGTCGGGCCAACCAATGACGGCATCAATGGCAAGGGCGATCAACATGGCGAAAGCAAACATCATGCGCCCCTATAGCCAAAGATCAGCGGGCGCGATAGGCCTGCCGCGCGCAAGGTCGCAAGCCCGTTTTGCGGCACTGCGCCTTGTGCAAAGATCAGCCCGCGCGCCGAGCCTGTATGCGCAATCAGATAGCCCAGCGCGCCAAGGCGGGCGGCAAGCGCAGCAGTTGGGTCATTTTGAACATTGCGCAGGGCAAGGGTGGCCTGCGCAGATATGGTGGCCAGTTTTGCCAGCGCCACCAAATCTTGTGATCTCGCGGCACTTTCCCATTCGCCCATTAGGGCGGAAATATCGGGAAAGTGCAAATCTGACGGGTTTGTGCGCTGCCCGTCGCCCCAGAATCCACCCAAAATGTCAAATGCGGGCAGGGCGGGCAGGGGGGACAAAACGCGGCCTTCGCGGCTGGCCCAAAGCACCTGCGCGGGCTGGCGCAGCATCAACGGGTCGCTCGCGCCTTCACTGGCCACGCAGGCGCGGGCAAGGGCCAAATCATCGCCGCGCCATCCCGCCAGCCGCGCCAAACCAACCAGCGCGGCGGTTGATGCGCCAGCCCCTGCGCCCACGGGCATGTGCGGGGCCAGTGTGACCTTGGCATTAAGCCACAGGTTAAGCCGCGCCAGAAAGGCGTGCGCACGGGCAGGGGTGACAATCGGCGCGCCGCTGGGGCTGTGGATTGTCAGCCCCGGTGCAGGAAAAGCAGTGGCGGTAAGGCACAGGTTTGGGCAGGGCAATGAGATCAGCGCCAAGGGGCCACCCTCCCCCAAGCGGCCCTGCATCAATTCGCCAAAATGGCCCGCGATGCGGACGGATTGGCCCATAGTGCCCCCCATCATTGCGCTGTCCAATTTACCCAATGAATGGCCCATGTGCCCGTGGCCAGATCGCGCGACAGGCGGGTCAGCGACAGGGGGGCTACCGAAAACCCAAGGCCCAAATGCACAGCCCCTAACGCGAGCCCCAGCGCAGCGCGCACAATGCCCGCATGGGCCACGATGATATGGCGGCCCGCAGGCAGGGCCAAAAGCGTGGGCGCAGCGCGGGCGCACAGCGCGTCAAAACTTTCGCCATTTGGCGGGGTGAACGCGGCCAATGCGGCTTGCGCCAGTGGGCCAATGTCGGGGAGGTTGGCGTAAGGCATCCCTTCCCAATCGCCAAAATCTTGCTCGCGCAGGCGGGGGTCTTGGCGCGGTGCTACACCCCACAGCGCGGCGGCGGTTTGCAAACAGCGCAGCGCGGGGCTAGCGAACAGGGTATCATCCGCACCCATTCTGACCCGCGCGCGCAGGGCATCAATTGCCGCGGCGTTGCTGCAATCTGCCGCAACATCGCGCCGCCCCGCCATGGCCCCGCCATCCACGCTGGGCGCGTGGCGGATCAGCCAGATATCAGCAATGGCAATCTCGGTGGACATATGGGCGGATTCGCTCTGGCGCTTACCCCCCCTATCTGATTTATTTACGGCTGTTGGGCAAGGGGCGCAATCAAGAGGCGCAGATGATTGTTTTGGTAACAGGCGGGGCGCGGTCGGGGAAAAGTAAACTGGCCGAAGCGCGGTGTTTGGCGCTGGGGCTGCCCGCAACCTATATCGCCACGGCGGAGATTTTTGACGATGAAATGCGCGCCCGCGTTGATACCCATCGCGCGCGGCGCGGTAGTGAATGGCGCGATTTTGCCGCGCCGCTGGATGTGGTGGGCGCGCTTGCCGCCACCGAAGGGCAGGGGCCGCGATTGGTAGATTGCCTGACAATGTGGTTAAACAATGTTATGTATCACGGGCTG
>CAXNEP010000060.1:0-9416 GCA_964200865.1 Cypionkella sp.
TTCCGCGTTTGCATTGCTCTGTGCGAGCCAGCCACTATACCGCGCTAGCTGCAATCCCAGTTGCAACCGCAACCAATGCAGGGGATGAAGCAGCTTGCGCAGCGGTCTTCTTTTTGCCCGCGTCTTCTCAAATGCATACCTTGCCTTTGAAAGGGTCTTCGTTACCTTTGAGGCGGCAAGCAAAAGTGTTTCGTGCGGTGTGGACGGCGTGGAATTGGTGTGCGGCGTGGACGGCGTGGCCTTAGTGTCCGGCGTGGAGGGAGTGGACGGTGTAGAGGGAGTGGACAGCGTGGACTTGGCGCGCTGCACGAGCAGCGCATTCCGTGCGCTTAGTCGTTCGGCGCGCTCCACGAGCAGCGCGTTCCGTGCGCTTAGTCGTTCGGAGCGCTCCACGAGTGTCGCGTTCCGTGCACTTAGGCTTTCGACTTGCTCTGTAAGTAGCGCGTTCCGTGTGCTTAGTCGTTCGGCGCGCTGTACGAGTGGCGCGTTCCGTGCACTTAGGCCTTCGACTTGCTCGGTAAGCAGCGCGTTCCGTGCGCTTAGTCGTTCGGCGCGCTCGACCAGCCGCCGCTCCTTTAGGATGAAAAAATTTCGTTCCAGATCCCAAATCTGCTTTGGCAATACGGCATCGATCTGCGCATCCTTGCTCAGGGCGCCCACCATTGCCAAACGTCCAGCCACAAGTTCGACTCGCGTGACCGCGACCAATTCGCTCAGCATTTCATACAGAGTATGTACAAAAAAGGTTTCTTGGTGTTCGTCATGATCCCAAACTCCATAAGGAATTGTGATCACGATCTTCCCCGAAGGCGACAAGCACGACACCGCCCGCGCGACAAAAGCTACAGGTTCGCTGATATGTTCTAGAACCTGCCCCATGACCACAGTGTCAAAGCGGCCCTGATAGTCCGAGATGTCATCTTTAAGAAAGTCTAACTCTAGAAACTGTACCGCTTGCTGCACAGCTGGGGGCTCGTTCGCTAAGTGACGCTTTGCATCTGCAATCGCAGCATCGAGGATATCGATGCCAATAACCTTGGTGTTTCCCCGACGTGCCAGCAAAAGCCCCAAGATTCCTTGAGAGCAACCGATGTCAAGTACCGTGCCCGCGTCAATGGAATCCACCAACCAATCAATACGTTCGCGGGTATCTTTCTCTAGTTGCTTGCTTTTGGTTTTCCCCAAATATGCATCCAGAACTATATCCATCACAGGCTCTCCTATACGCGCCCGGGCTGTTATGGCTACCGTTTGCATTTGGCGCCAATTCGCGCCCGAGTTGATATAGGTACCGTTTGCTCGCGGCGTCAACATGAAATATCCGCCGCGATTTTGTCAGGTGCGCCCGTGCAGACAGCAACGGAAAATTGAGCGTGCGCTCCTGCTGGTTTTGTCGACGCGAAGTTACCGTCATATTGTGAAAGGCTTGCTTTCCCGACGCGTGGTTGGATTTCGCCAGACCCGCAGCTGCGCGTTACGGACGCTGCGGTTTCGCAAGAGTCTGACGAACCGCCTTTTCATATCAGTCCAACACAGCACCGCATGTACTTCGCTTGAATAGGGATAGGGGCGAAGATGGCAAAAATCCACCTTCACGCATAAAGTTTAACCGAAACAATGCAATCGGGTAATTTGGCGGAAGCGGTGGGATTCGAACCCACGGTAGGGTTCCCCCTACGCTCAGTTAGCAACCGAGTGCTTTCGGCCTCTCAGCCACGCTTCCGTTCCGCACCATTTAACGGGGCAGGGGATGCGGGGCAAGAGGGAAAAAGGTGCGCGGGGTATGGCGGGCTCGACCTTTTGGCTGTGGGCGCGATTGTTAATGTGCGCCAAAGCGGCGTTCAGAGCCGCCGCATCCTTCGTTGCTGCGATCAAAGTGATAAAGGTACACATTTGCCCCTCTCACGCCCTGACGAAATCGCATACTGCGATGATGTCATTACCGCCCATCAGCGCCGCCAGAACCATATCTATTTTTGCAGGTTGCCACGGCATCGGTGCAAGCTGGCCTTCATGATAACACTGCGTGTCAAGTAACTGGCGTTGTTTCATTTTGCCCGTTTTGCCAATGCTGGCTTCCCATGACGTGTATGTCGTTACCCAAGGCAGGCGCTCGCCTGCAGCTGCCATCGCCACGAGCAGCGCATCCCATCCTGCGGGGCTGTCGGTTTCAGTAATTCCGAACCGCATGCCCAAGTGGAAAACCTCGGAAGTGTCATGTTGTGGTGCGGTGTCAAGATTCATTCGGAACTCGGCCCCGCGCGGCAGGGGTGCAATGGGCGTAACGGGGGCCAGTGGCAAGGCGTCAAACGCTGTATGCCAAACAAGGATCGGCTGGCGGTATCGCATGGGCGCTTTTCGCAAATTGTTGGGCGTTGCGGGTGCATCTGTCACCAAGGCGCTTATGTCCAGCAGCAGATAGGCTTTGTCTTGCCCCAAAAACACACCGTGTCCAAAACGCCCATCGGGCAGGGGCAAGGCAAAGCCATGCCCCGCTTGAATACCTGTACGCTGGGCAAAGGGTTCTATCAGCAGATCAATACCCTTTGAGCCAGACGCTGCCGCCTCGCCACGCCCATCTGCGCCGTCCATACTTTGGCCGTGACCATCGTATTCAACGCCGAGCTTCTGCGCCAAAGCCTCGATCCGCGCGATGGCTGCGTCAAAATCTTGGCCCTCTGATACAGGCTCGCGCAGAATTATGCCCTCAAGACTGGGGATAACGCTTAGACCTTCCGGTAAGGCGGCGCGAAGTTTTCGTAGCTTTGCGGGGCTTCCATAAAGGAAATGTTCGATGTGCTCTGTCATGGTGCATTTGGAGCAGCGGGTGCTTGCACCACCTCTTCAAACGCGCGGACGTTTTCAAGGCGCAAGATCACCTTGCGGCCATCCTTGCGGCGCATAACGGCCAATCCGCGCAGTGCCCAACCTGCCTCGGCCTCGGCATTGACCATGCCATCAAAGCGAAGGGCGGCAAAGCGCTGCCCAGATGACAGTAAGACGTCGAAATACCGTCCATCTTCAAACACATCGACGGCGCGGGTTTGTAAGATGCCGTCTTGCGCGGGGCCAAGGCGGGGCAGCCATTTGAAGAAAACCGCCAGTGTCGCCACCGCGAAAACCGCGCCCAGCGCCAGCGTGGACACCTGTGCTGCAAACGTGCCAATTTCCGACATAGGCCTACCCCGACGTTAACCTAACCGAGAATTAGGAATGTGCGATGGGCCTGTCAAGCATTCGCCCTTCGCGGAAACGTCACGCAAGCGAGCGATTCGCAACCCCGTAGTTAACGCCCCCCAACACCAACGCGTGTAGGGACGGATGCAATACGAATGCAATACACAAAACATACGCGCGCCATACGGCGTTTTTATAGTAAAATCAGCGAGTTAACACGCTGCGCGCGGGCCTTTACGCATTAAACAGGAAATGCAGCACATCCCCGTCTTTGACCTCATAGGTTTTGCCTTCCACCCGAAACTTGCCCGCCTCTTTCGCGCCTGTCTCGCCGTTGCCTGCGATATAGTCGTCATAGCCAATGGTTTCGGCGCGGATGAAACCCTTTTCAAAATCGCCGTGAATAACGCCTGCCGCTTGGGGGGCCAGCGTTTTGGCGGGGATGGTCCAAGCGCGGGCTTCTTTGGGGCCGATGGTGAAATAGGTCTGCAATCCCAGCAGCTTATAGCCCGCGCGGATCAGACGATCTAGGCCTGCTTCCTCTAGGCCCATCTCCGACAGGAACATTTCCGCCTCGTCATTGGCAAGCTGGCTGATTTCTTCCTCGATCTTGGCGGAAATCACCACCGATGCGGCCCCCTGTTTGGCGGCCATTTCGGCCACGCGGGCCGATTGCGAATTGCCCTTGGCGGCGCAAGATTCCTCGACATTACAGACATATAGCACGGGTTTAGAGGTCAGCAGTTGCAGCAGCCGCCATGTGCGGCGGTCATCCTCGGCCACGACCACTGTTCGGGCGGGCTTACCGTCATTCAGCACGGCCAAAGCTGCCCGCAGCAGGCGGTCTTGATCCAGCGTTTCCTGATCGCCGCCGCGCAGCTTTTTGCCCAAGGCGACAAGGCGGCGCTCGATGGATTCCATATCCGCCAGCATCAGTTCGGTTTCAATCGTTTCGGCATCGGCCACAGGGTCGATCCGCCCTTCGACATGGGTGATGTCGCCATCTTCAAAACAGCGCAGCACATGGGCAATAGCGTCACATTCGCGAATGTTTGCAAGGAATTGGTTGCCCAAACCTTCGCCCTTACTCGCCCCGCGTACCAGCCCCGCAATATCAACAAAGGTCATGCGGGTGGGGATGATTTGCTTAGACGAAGCAATCGCCGCCAGCTTTTCCAGTCGCGCATCGGGCACGGCAACTTCGCCCACATTGGGTTCAATCGTGCAAAAGGGAAAGTTCGCGGCCTGCGCTGCGGCAGTGCGGGTAAGCGCATTGAACAGGGTTGATTTGCCCACATTGGGCAAGCCCACAATACCCATTTTGAAACCCATCGCCGCATCCTTTCGCTGTTTGCGCCGTCTTTAGTGGCAAGGGCGGCCAAGATCAATGCAAAGGCTGCGGCAATGCAAAGACAGCGCATAGACAAGTGGCGCAAGTTATCCACACAACATTTCATAAAACTGTCACAAAACTGAAATAGAGCCGTCATGAAACGCGCCTATCCCCCGCGGTGAGCCAAAGGTTTGGCCCACACCCGTAATCAGGAGAGATCCATGAAACTGACCAAAATCACCGTCTCAACTTTGGCCATTTTGGCCGCATCGGCGACCGTTTCGATGGCACGTGACAACGTTCAAGTCGCTGGCTCGTCGACCGTTCTGCCTTATGCCACGATCGTAGCAGAAGCTTTTGGCGAGAACTTCTCGCAGTTCCCAACCCCTGTCGTTGAAGGTGGTGGTTCGGGTGCTGGCCGTGCAAAAATGTGTGAAGGCGTGGGCGAAAACACCATCGACATCGCAAACTCTTCCTCGCGCATCAGCCAAAAAGACATCGACACCTGCGCTGCAAATGGCGTTGCAGAAATCATGGAAGTTCGCTTTGGTTATGACGGCATCGTGTTTGCATCCGACGTTGCTGGCGCTGATTTTGCTTTGACCCCTTCGGACGTGTATCTGGCTTTGGCTGCAAAAGTGGCAAAAGACGGCGCTTTGGTTGACAATGCTGCTGCTCAGTGGGCTGAAGTAAACCCTGCCCTGCCAGCACAAGACATTCTGGCGCTGGTTCCCGGCACCAAGCACGGCACACGCGAAGTGTTCGACACCAAGGTTGTTGTAGCTGGCTGCAAAGAAACCGGCGCGCATGATTTGTTCTTGGCCACCGCTGAAGGCGCTGACGACAAAGAAAAAGCTGGCAACGCTGACAAGGCTTGCATGGAACTGCGCACCGACGGCCGTTCGGTTGACATCGATGGCGACTACACCGAAACGCTGGCTCGTTTGGACGCTGACAAGAACGCTGTAGGCGTGTTTGGTCTGTCGTTCTACCAGAACAACACCGACAAGCTGAAAGTAGCTACGATGTCGGGTATTGTTCCTTCGACCGAATCGATTGCTTCGGGCGAATATCCGGTGTCGCGTCCGCTGTATTTCTACGTCAAGAAAGCCCACATCGGCGTGATCCCTGGCCTGCAGGAATACATCGACTTCTTCGTGTCCGATGACATGGCTGGCCCAGATGGCCCGCTGGCTGCTTACGGCTTGGTTTCCGACCCAGAACTGGCTGCGACCCAAGCTGCGGTTGCTGCTGGCACCCCAATGGGCCCACTGGAATAATCTAGACAAAGTGGCGGTGCAGATCCCTGCGCCGCCATTTATTTTGCTAGACCATTATTACCTTTTGATTGAGGCATATCATGTCGGTCTTCATGCTGCTGGTGGTTATTGCGGTTCTTGCGCTGGTCGGTTTTGTCATTGGACGCCAACGCGCCTTGGCTTCGGCAGCAGGCAACATCAAAGAGATGCACTCACTGCCTGTGTATTACGGCTGGCACGGTGCGCTGATGGTGATTGTTCCGTCGCTGCTTGCTCTTACTCTGTGGCTGTTGATCCAGCCCTTGGTGATCGAGCGTCAGTTGGTCAGCTATTTCCCCCCCGAAGTTCTTGAATCTAGCGCCGCGCGCACTCTTGCTATGGCTGATGTGCGCCGCGTGGCCGAAGGTTTGGATATTGCGATTGCCCAAGGCGCAATGACCGAAGTGCAGGCCGATATGGTGCGCACCGAATTTGGGTCGGTTCGCGACCGTCTGGCCGAGGTTGGCGTAGCGCTGGGCGCAGAAGTGACCCCGCAAGTTTTGGCCGCAGCGCAAGATTATCGCGAACTTGCTGTCATAGGCGGTATCGGCCGCAGCATACTGACCTTTCTGGTGGCATTAGGCGGCCTGATTTATGCGATACGGATCACCAACAAAGACTTCCGTGCGCGCAACCGCGTTGAGCAAGTCATCATGGCGCTGCTTAGCCTGTCTTCCACCGTCGCAATTTTGACGACTGTTGGCATCGTTCTGTCGCTGGTTGGCGAAAGCCTGCGCTTTTTCACCATGTATCCATGGCAAGATTTTTTCTTTAGCCTGACATGGTCGCCCAATTTCCAAGGCGGCAGCGATCTGGGCCTTGCGCCGCTGCTGTGGGGCACGATTTACATCAGCTTTGTTTCGATCATCGTGGCCGCGCCGATTGGTTTGTTTTCGGCGATCTATCTGGCGGAATACGCCTCGCCGCGCGTGCGGTCTGTGGTCAAACCCGCCATCGAAGTGATCGCTGGCATTCCAACCGTGGTGTTCGGTCTGTTCGCCCTTGTCACCCTTGGCCCGATCCTGCGCGATTGGATTGCCGAGCCGACAGGCTGGGGCAATTCGGGATCGTCGGTGATGACGGCAGGTTTGGTGATTGGGATTTTGAACATTCCGTTTGTTTCCTCCTTGGCCGATGACGTGATTAACGCCGTGCCGCAGGCAATGCGCGATGGATCCTATGGCATAGGCGCGACCAAATCAGAAACCATCCGCTTGGTGATTTTGCCCGCCGCATTGCCAGGGATTGTTGGCGGTATGCTGCTGGCCCTAAGCCGCGCCATTGGCGAGACGATGATTGTGACCATGGGCGCAGGCGCTGCTGCCAAGCTGGATTTGAACCCATTCGAGGCGATGACCACGATCACCGTAAAAATCGTCAGCCAGCTTACGGGCGATACCGAATTTGACAGCCCAGAAACGCTGGTTGCCTTTGCCTTGGGCATGACGCTGTTCGTGCTGACCTTGGGGCTGAACGTGATCGCCCTGTACATCGTGCGCAAATATCGGGAGCAATACGAATGAGCGACGCTTCAACCAACCCCAGCGATGTGCCGCACAAATCGGAATCCTTGCTGGTGCCCAGCAAGCTGATGCGCCGCCGCAACGCTGCCGAAACCCGCTATAAGGCCTATGGTATTGCCGCAATAGTGATCAGCTTGGCCACGCTAGGCATTATGCTGTTCACCATTTTCTCGGACGGTATTTCGGCGTTCTCGCAGGCGACCTTGCGCTTTCCCGTCACGATGGATGCCGCAACGCTAGACCCAAAGGGCAACCGCGATATTGCCGAAATGACCAAGGTTACCACCATTGGCTATAAGAAAGTTTTGGAAAAGTCGCTGATTGATGAACTGAATACGCGGCAGGTCGCCGTTGATGGCGTGTCTGAAAAAGATATCGGCGCCTTCATTTCGGGCGATGCGCCAGCACGGTTGCGCGATATGGTTCTGGCAGACCCCAGCCTGATCGGCCAAACGATTGACTTTTCTGCCTTTGCCACGGGCCGTATCGACGGCTATTTCAAAGGCCGCGTCACGATGGAGACCGCCAAGCTTGACAGCAACATCTCGCCCGAACAGTTGCAGCTTGCCGACAAAATGACCGAAGCGGGCATTTTGGATGTGCGCTTTAACCCCAAATTCTTTACTAACCCCGATGCGTCCGATACGCGCCCCGAATCTTCGGGCCTTGGGGTGGCTATCATTGGAACGCTCTACATGATGGCGCTGGTTGTTGTGCTGTCTTTGCCTTTGGGGGTTGCTGCGGCGATCTATCTGGACGAGTTCGCCCCGCAAAACCGCTTTACCGATTTGATCGAGGTAAACATTTCAAACCTTGCCGCCGTGCCGTCGATTGTGTTCGGGATTTTGGGCCTTGCGATCTTCATCAATTTTGGCGGGCTGCCGCAATCGTCGTCGCTGGTCGGGGCCTTGGTGCTGACGCTTATGGCGCTGCCGACGATTATCATTGCAACTCGCGCCAGCCTGCGCGCTGTGCCGCCTTCGATCCGCACGGCGGCGCTGGGCGTTGGTGCATCTAAGGTGCAGATGGTGTTTCACCATGTTTTGCCGCTGGCGATGCCGGGCATTCTAACGGGCACCATCCTTAGCCTTGCTACGTCTTTGGGTGAAACAGGCCCGCTGCTGCTGATTGGGATGGAAGCCTTTGTGGTAAACTATCCATCTGGCCCCTTGTCTGGCGGCGTGATGGAACCTGCCACCGCGTTGCCTGTGCAAGTTTACGCATGGGCCGCGCGGTCTGACCCCGCATTTGTTGAACGCGCGTCGGGCGCGATCATCGTTCTGTTGGCCTTTCTTTTGGTCATGAACATTGTTGCCATCATTCTTCGCCGCCGCTTTGAACGCCGTTGGTAAGGAGAATCCCATGAAAGACCTGAGAGTGGAGCGTGACGTGCAAACCGAAACAAACAAAATCGAAGCTCGCGGCGTGCAAGTGTTCTACGGCACGAACCACGCAATTAAAGATGTCGATGTCGATATCTTGGACAAAACCGTAACGGCCTTTATCGGCCCATCGGGGTGCGGTAAATCGACCTTTCTGCGCTGCTTGAACCGCATGAATGATACCGTGGCTTCGGCCCGTGTCGAAGGCAAAATCCTGTTGGAAAACGAAGACATCTATGATGCCCGCGTTGACCCCGTGCAGCTGCGCGCCAAAGTGGGCATGGTTTTTCAAAAGCCAAACCCATTTCCCAAATCGATCTATGACAATGTCGCCTACGGGCCGCGCATTCACGGGCTAACCCGCACCAAGGCCGAGTTGGACGAGATTGTTGAAAAATCGCTGCGCCGCGCCGCGCTGTGGAACGAAGTGAAGGATCGTCTAACCGCAGGCGGTACGGGCCTGTCGGGCGGTCAGCAACAGCGCCTGTGCATTGCCCGCGCGATTGCAACCTCGCCCGAAGTGCTGCTGATGGACGAGCCATGTTCGGCGCTTGACCCGATTGCAACCGCGCAAGTGGAAGAATTGATCGACGAATTGCGCACCGACTATTCGGTGGTTATCGTCACCCACTCGATGCAACAAGCCGCCCGCGTCTCGCAGCGCACCGCGTTTTTCCACCTTGGCAATTTGGTTGAATACGGC
>CAXNEP010000061.1:0-9407 GCA_964200865.1 Cypionkella sp.
TGACCGGAGAGTTTTGCCCATATCCACTGGCCTGCGGCTGGGAAGGGGGGCAAGGCGTGGGGCATCCCCCGCATCCGCAAGCCGGGAAACCTGCCAACGCATGAACGGACGGGCGGACGGGGTGTGTCGCATCGGGCGTAGCGCAAATCTGCGCCGTGGCTCGTTGTTTTGCATTCCGCCCTTTGGGGATGGATGATGTCGGCAACGCTTTATGTATGTGCAACTTGCAAGGCAGACCAAATTGTGCCGATCGGCGGCCAGCCGCTGGGCGCGCAATTGCGCGATGCTTTGCTTGGCGCCGAATGTCCCGCAGGCGTTACAATTAAACCCGTCGACTGTTTGTCTGCCTGCTCGCAAGGCTGCGCTGTCGCCCTGCACGGCCATGGCAAATGGGGCTATGTCTATGGCCGCCTCACCCCAGCCGATGTGCAGGGTATTCTGGCAGGCGCTGCCGCCTATGCCGCCAGCGCCGATGGCATCGTGCCATGGCGCGAGCGCCC
Source organism: Cypionkella sp. (assembly GCA_964200865.1). GTDB lineage: Bacteria > Pseudomonadota > Alphaproteobacteria > Rhodobacterales > Rhodobacteraceae > Cypionkella. The sequence continues at coordinate 501 of CAXNEP010000061.1, forward strand.
CGTGATTTTCCGCAAGCAAAGCCTTGCCCGTATTCCGCCCTTAGACCCTATCGCTGTGGAGGCCTAAATGACCGATCTTTCCAAAATCCCCGTCACTGTCATCACTGGCTTTTTGGGCGCGGGCAAAACCACGCTGATCCGCCACCTGATGGCAAACCCGCAGGGAAAACGCCTTGCGATTTTGGTCAATGAGTTTGGCTCGGTGGGCGTTGATGGCGATATTCTGAAATCCTGCGCCGATGAAAACTGCCCTGTTGAAAACATCGTCGAACTGGCCAATGGCTGCATTTGCTGCACTGTGGCCGATGATTTTATTCCCACGATCGAGGCGCTTATGGCCATGCCCGTGCGCCCCGACCATATTCTGATTGAAACTTCTGGCCTTGCTCTACCTAAGCCGCTGCTAAAGGCGTTCGATTGGCCCGCCATCCGCTCGCGCATTACAGTGGACGGTGTGATTGCCTTGGCGGATGCCGAAGCCGTGGCCGCAGGGCGATTTGCGCCCGATGAGGCGGCGGTTGAGGCGCAGCGCGCCGCCGATGACAGCCTAGATCACGAAACGCCCCTGTCCGAGGTGTTCGAAGATCAAATCGCCTGCGCCGATATCGTGCTGCTATCTAAGGCAGATTTGGCAGGCGCGGCTGGCCTTGCCGCGGCCCGCGATGTCATCAACGCCGAAGCCCCGCGCAAGCTGCCGATTTTAGAGATGACCGAGGGCGTGATCGACCCGCGCCTGATCCTTGGCCTGAATTCCCGCGCCGAAGATGATCTGGCCGCCCGCCCGTCCCACCATGATGGCGAAGATGGGCACGAGCATGACGATTTCAACACAATCGTGGTTGATCTGCCCGAAATCGCCGATCCTGATGCTCTGTCAGCCGCCATCCAGCGCCTTGCGCAGGAACAAAACATCTTGCGCGTCAAAGGCTTCATCGCCGTGCAGGGCAAGCCGATGCGCCTGCTTGTGCAAGCCGTGGGCGCGCGGGTGCGGATGCAGTATGACCGCCCTTGGGGCACCGCCCCGCGCCGCAGCCAACTTGTCGTCATTGCCGAAATGGCCGATGTGAACGAGGCGGCAATCCGCGCGGTTTTGGAAGCCTGATCGATGCATGTCGTCTTCCGCGAAAGCCATGGGCTAGAGGAAGGGGCCGCCGCCTTTGATCTGGGGCAATCGCCCGCAGATCTGGTGGTGCTGTCGTTTTCCGACAGCGACCTTGGCGCGTTTGCGGCGGGTTATGGTCGGGCAAGATCGCAAGGGGCAGAATTGCCCAGCGTTCGGCTGGCCAGCCTGATGGCGCTGAAGCACCCTTTGTCGGTGGATACCTATGTCGAAAACACGCTATCGGGCGCAAAAGGCATTTTGGTGCGGCTGATCGGCGGGCAAAGCTATTGGCCCTATGGTTTGGCCAGTCTTGCCGATCTGGCGCGCAAAAAGGGGATCGCGCTGGCCGTTTTGCCCGCCGATGGGCGCGATGACGCGAATCTGGACGCACTTTCCACCCTGCCCATTTCCACACTGCGCCAGTTGCAGCACTTGTGCGATGCGGGCGGCGCGGTGGCCGCGCAGGCGGCGCTGGCGCAACTGGCGCTGGCCGCGGGAATTTATGCCAGCCCCGTTTTGGGGGCCAAGACGGTGCCCGATTGCGGCTGGTATCTGGACGGAAATATCAGCGCCGATCTGCCAGCCATGCAGGCAGGCCCCCGCGTGGTGGTGGCCTTTTACCGCAGCTACGTGACATCGGCCGATCTGGCCCCGATTGACGCGCTGATGGCGCAGCTGCGCGCGCGCGGCTTTGTGCCCGTGGGCCTGTTTGCACCCAGCCTGAAGGCCACCGATGCGGGGCCATTTCTGCGCGCGGCTTTGGCCGAAATCGCCCCCGCCGCAATCATCAACGCCACCGCCTTTTCCGCCAAGGGCGCAGATGGTGCATCGCCCCTTGATCACACAGGCGCGAGTGATTGGGGCGCGCCTGTGTTTCAAGTGGCCCTGTCCACCGCCCGCCGCCGCGATTGGGCAGCATCCGAGCGCGGGCTATCCCCCGCCGATCTGGCCATGCATGTGGTCTTGCCCGAGGTGGACGGGCGCATATTTGCAGGCCTGATCAGCCACAAATCGCCGCAAAAGCGCGACCCTGAATTGCAGTTTTCCCGCTTTGCCCACCGCGCCGATGACGAACGAATTTCCCGCGTGGTTGCCCGCGTTTCGGGCTGGCATAGGTTGGCGCAAACCCCGCGCCCAGCGCGCGATCTGGCCTTTGTGCTGTCCACCTATCCGGGCCGCGCCGACCAGATGGCCCATGCCGTTGGGCTGGATGTTCTGGGCAGCCTGCCGCCGATTTTGGCCGCATTGGCCACAAAGGGATATGAATTGCCACCCCTCGATGGGCTTTCAGATGGGCTTTTGTCCCACACCCAAAGCTGGCCAATCGCAGACTATCTTTGCGCCCTATCGCGTCTGCCCCAATCCTTGCAAGATGCAGTGAGCACCGCTTGGGGCGCGCCCGATGATGACCCGCTTGCCCAAGGCGCGGCCTTCCATTTCCCCGCCCTCCAAAATGGCCGCGCGATCATCGCGCTGCAACCCGAACGGGGCGATGTGCTGGCCCGCGATGCCAGCTATCACGACCTATCGCGCACCCCGCGGCATTCTTACGTGGCCTTCTACCTGTGGCTTCAATCCCGCGCGCCTCATGCGCTGATCCACATGGGCGCGCATGGCACGCTGGAATGGCTTCCGGGTAAGTCCGTGGCCCTTTCGGGCGAATGTTGGCCCGATGCCCTGCTGTGCGACACCCCCGTGATCTATCCCTTTATCGTGAATGATCCGGGCGAGGCGGCGCAGGCCAAACGGCGCATTGGCGCGGTCACTTTGGGCCATATGCCCCCACCCCTGCGCACCAGCGCCCTGCCTGAAAACCTGACTGCGCTGGAACGTCTGCTGGATGAATATGCTACCGCCGATGGGCTTGACCCCGCCCGCCGCACGCGCCTAATTGCCGACATTCGCGCAGCCGCCCAAGATGCGGGGGTCGAGGCAGACTTGGATATCCCCCCAAACGCCAGCCCCGCCGAAGCCATCACGCGGATTGACCGTTTTGTTTGCGATATCAAAGAAAGCCAGTACGGCGATGGGCTGCATATATGGGGCGGCGCGGATGGTGAAATGGCAGGGCTGATCGCCGCCCTTGATGGCGCGCGCGTCGCCGCAGGGCCCGCAGGCAGCCCGTATCGTGGCCGCGCCGATGTTCTGCCAACGGGGCGCAATTTGTTTTCGGTCGACCCGCGCGCGGTTCCTTCCCGCGCGGCCCATACCCAAGGCGTAAAGCTGGCCGAAGAACTGATCCGCCGCCATTTGCAAGACGCGGGCGATTATCCGCGCGGGCTGGTGCTGGATCTGTGGGGGTCTGCCACCATGCGCACGGCGGGCGAAGAGGTGGGCATGGCGCTGCACCTTGCGGGCCTTGCCCCCCTGTGGGACAGCGCATCGGGCCGCGTCACAGGGTTCGAAGTAATCCCGCTTGCCCTGCTGGGCCGCCCCCGCATCGATGTGACCTTGCGCATATCTGGCCTGTTTCGCGATATCTTCCCCGCCATTGGCCAGATGTTTCAGGCCGGCGTGGCGGCCCTTGCCGCCCGCGAAGAAGACCCCGCTGACAACCCCTATGTGGCAGCCGATGCAGCCCGCGTCTATGGCCCCAAACCTGGCCTTTACGGCATGGGAATGGAGGCGGCGCTTACCGATTATTCAGACGCAGGCCGCGCAGCGGCGGGCGAGGCTTGGCTAACTGCCGCCAGCTATGCGATGGACGCCAAAGGCGACATTGCACCAGATCGCGCAGGGATCGAGGCGCGGGTGCGCGCCGCCGATGCCTATGCCCATGTGCAAGATTTGGTGGAAACCGATGTGCTGATGGCCCCCGATTACGCCGCGCATGAAGGCGGCTTTGCCGCAGCATCCGCCCATTTGGGCGGCGGCGCGGCGCTGTATCATATCGACAGCGCCAATCCAAACGCCCCCCGCGCGCGGACAGTGACCGAGGAACTCGCCCGCACCCTGCGCGCCCGCGCGGCAGACCCTGCTTGGGCCAATGGCATGATGCGCCACGGCTTTCGCGGGGCGGCGGAAATCGCCGCCACGCTCGATAACCTTGCCGCCTATGCCCACCTCACCCGCGCCGTTCCCGCGCATTTGTTCGATCTATACCATGATGCCACCTTGGGGCGGGATGATCTGACCGCCTTTATGGCCCGCGAAAACCCCGCCGCCCTTACCGCCCTGCAAGACCGTTTTGCGGCCCTGCGCGAGGCGGGCCTATGGGCCAGCCGCCGCAATTCGCAGGCAGCGGGAGAGCGGATATGAGCAAGGCCGCCCCCATTATACAAGGCTGGTGCCCGGGTGCCCTGCGCCCGATGGAATCGGGCGATGGCTGGGTCGTACGCATCCGCCCACGCGCGGGGCGGTTGTCGCAAGATCAGGCGCGCGGGATTGCGGCGCTGTCCACCGCGCATGGCAATGGGCTGATAGACCTATCCGCCCGCGCCAATGTGCAGTTGCGCGGTGTGACAATGGCCAGCCACACCCCGCTGATAGGCGGCCTGCGCAACCTTGGCCTGCTGGATGACAGCGCACAGGCCGAAGCCCAGCGCAACGTCACCCTTGCCCCATTTTGGGCGCAAGGGGACGGTGCCTATGATCTGGCGCTGGAATTATCCGCCGCCCTAACAGCGCCCAGCGCGCCGCGCCTGCCCAGCAAATTCGGCTTTGTGGTGGATATGGGCGCAGCCCCCATTCTGCGCGATATCGCGGGTGATATTCGTATCGAAAGGGCCGATAACGCCGCGCTCATTTATGCCACTGGCGCGCAAACAGGGGCAGCGGTGCCCTTGGCGGATGCCGTGCCAACCCTCTTGGAACTAGCCCACTGGTTTGCAGACGCAGGCGGCATTGGCGCAGATGGTCGTGGTCGCATGGCGCGGCTTTTGGCCCAAGGCGCAGTGCTGCCCGCCCGCTTTGCCGCCCACGCTGTTCCTGCTGCCTTGCCCTTCACCCCCCGCATTGGCCTGCATTCGGCAGGCGCGCTGGTGGGGTTTGAATTTGGCCAATTGCAGGCCGAAACCTTGGGCGCGCTTGCCGAACTTGGCCCCCTTCGCATCACCCCTTGGCGTATGGTTTTGATCGAGGGGGCAACCCAAATGCCCGCCCTGCCGCATCTTATCACCGATGCCGATGACCCAATGCTGCGCGTTATCGCCTGCACGGGCGCGCCTGCCTGCATTCAGGCGCATCAGCCCACCCGCGATCTGGCCCGCGCCTTGGCCCCGCATATCCCGCAGGGCCAAATCTGCCACGTCTCGGGCTGCGCCAAGGGCTGCGCGCACCCTAGCGCCGCCGCGCTGACCCTAATAGCCACGCCCCGCGGCTTTGACCTTGTGCAAAATGGCCGCGCGGGTGATACCGCAGAGCGCGCCGATCTGAACCCCACACATATTCCGCAGGCCATCTTTCATGCCCTATAGCTACATCACCGATGGCGCAGAAATCTACCGCCAATCCTTTGCCACCATCCGCGCCGAGGCGGATTTGGCCCGCTTCACCCCCGAGGAAGAGGTGGTTGCCGTGCGCATGATCCATGCCGCAGGCATGGTCGGGCTGGAAAAGCACGTCGATTTTACCGCAGGCGCCGCAATCGCCGCCCGCGCCGCATTGGAAGGCGGCGCACCGATCCTATGCGATGTGCGCATGGTGTCCGAAGGCATCACCCGCCCCCGCCTGCCCGCACACAACGAGATTATCTGCACCCTGCAAGACCCGTCTGTCCCGGCACTTGCCGCGCAAATGAGCAATACACGCTCGGCTGCGGCGGTAGAGCTTTGGCGGCCCAAACTGGGCGGTTCCGTGGTTGTCATCGGCAATGCGCCCACCGCGCTGTTTCATCTGCTGAACATGCTAGAAGACCCCACCTGCCCGCGCCCTGCAGCCATTATCGGCTGCCCCGTGGGCTTTATCGGCGCGGCAGAAAGCAAAGACGCGCTGATGGCCGCCCCGCCCTGCCCCGCCATGGTGGTGCGCGGCAGGCTGGGCGGCAGTGCAATCGCCGTGGCCGCGCTAAACGCGCTGGCCAGCCGAAAGGAATAAAGTATGGGCCGTATCATCTGCGCGGGCCTTGGGCCGGGTGACCCCGATCTGATGTCGGTCAAATCTGACCGCGCCGTGCGCGCCGCGCGCCATATCGCCTATTTCCGCAAACTGGGCCGCGCAGGCCAAGCGCGGCGCATCGTGCAAGGGATGCTGCGCGAAGATGCCGTGGAATACCCGATGGAATACCCCGTCACCACGGAAATGCATTTCGACAGCGCCGAATATATCGCCGCCCTATCAGGGTTTTATGATGATTGGGCCGATAGGCTGGCGCAAATGGCGCGCGACATCCCCGAAGATATCGTCGTTCTGTGCGAAGGCGATCCGTTCTTTTACGGCAGCTTCATGCATCTGTACACGCGCCTGCAAGGCCGCGCGCAGGTCGAGGTCATTGCAGGCATCACGGGCATGGCGGGCTGCTGGCATGCCACGGGTGTTCCCATGACATGGGGCGATGATGTGCTGACCGTGCTGATGGGCACCCTGCCAACGGAAGATCTGGTTACCCATATGCGCGCCGCCGATGCGCTGGCAATTATGAAAACAGGCCGCAACCTGCCCCGCGTGCGCCACGCACTTGCGCAAGCAGGGCGCTTGGATGACGCATGGCTGATTGAACGCGGGTCAATGCCCGATCAGCGCGTAGTAAAACTCGCCGATACAGACGCCGCCGATTGCCCCTATTTCGCAATTGTTCTGGTGCATGGCCATGGCCGCCGCCCCGAATCTGGCGGTGCAGCAGGGGGCTTGGAATGAATAAGTCTGAATTGGGCGGGTGGGTGATCGTCGCAGGCCTTGGGCCAGGGGCCGATGGCATGGTCACGCCCGAAGTCAGCGCAGCCATTGCGCAGGCGACCGATATCATCGGCTATATCCCCTATGTCGCGCGCATTACCCCCCGCGCGGGGCTAACTCTGCATGCATCCGACAACCGCGTCGAACTTGACCGCGCCGCCCATGCCTTGGCACTTGCCGCAGCAGGGCGGCGAGTGGTGGTGGTATCATCAGGCGATCCAGGTGTTTTCGCCATGGCCTCTGCCCTGTTCGAGGCGCTGGAAGCCGCCCCGCAGTATCTGAATTTAGACATTCGCATTCTGCCTGGCATTACCGCAATGCTGGCCGCAGCGGCAGCGGCCGGCGCGCCCTTGGGGCATGACTTTGCCTGCATCAACCTGTCAGACAACCTGAAACCCTTTGATCTGTTGGCGCTGCGCGTGCGCCTTTGCGCGCAGGCAGATTTGGCAATGGCCTATTATAACCCGCGCTCGGCCCTGCGCCCTGATACGTTTGGCCGCGTTCTGCGGATTTTGCACGAAGAATGCGCGCCCCAAACCCTGATCACTTTTGCCCGCGCGGTATCCACCCCCGATCAACGGATCGAAACCGTCACCTTGGACATGGCGCGCGGTGATATGGCCGATATGCGCACAGTCGTTTTGGTTGGCAATTCTGCCACGCGAACAGTGGGCCGCTTTGTCTATACCCCCCGCAAGGCGTTATGATGGGCCAGCCAATCCATCATCGCCTTAATCGTATCAACCGTGTCGCGCAGCGGCGCGTCTGGCCGCGCGATCATCACAACGGGCAGGCCCAAGGCGCGCGCTGCCTCCAACTTGGCCGATGCCCCCTGCCCGCCCGCATTTTTGGCAATGATATGGGTGATGCGGTGCTGGGCCAAAAGCACTGTATCGCCCGCCACATCAAACGGCCCTTTGGCAATGACAATGCTGCAATTGGGCAGGGGCGGTGCGGCAGGCGCGTCCACCAAGCGCAGCAGAAAATGATGCTGGCGCAGCGCGGCAAATGGGGCAAGGTTTTGCTTGCCAATGGCCAAGAACACGCGGGCGGGGGCGATGGGCAGGGCTGCAACAGTGCCCGCAATATCGCCCACATGGTGCCAGTCATCCCCTGCCCCCGCCAGCCAAGGCGCGCGCTGCAACGACAGCAGCGGCAGGCCCAGCGCCTCGCAGGCCGCATAGGCATTGCGGCTCATTTGCGCAGCAAAGGGGTGGGTTGCGTCAATCACATGGGTCATTCCCTCGCGCTGCAAATAGTCCACCAATCCCTGCACACCGCCAAACCCGCCCACCCGAATGGGCAGCGGCTGCTGCGCGGGGGCATCCGTGCGCCCCGCATAGGAAAACACCGCATCCACCCCCGTATCGGCCAAGGCGCGGGCAGCAAGGCTGGCCTCAGTCGTGCCCCCCAACAGCAGGATACGCGGCATGTCTGATCCCATCAAAACCCCTTGGCTGACCATCATCGGTATTGGCGAAGATGGCGGCAAAGCCCTGCCAGATGCAAGCCGCAACGCGCTGCAAAACGCCGAATTCGTCTTCGGCGGCGCGCGGCATTTGGAACTGGTCACGGGCATGACAGGCACGGCGCAATTGCACCCTTGGCCGATCCCGTTCAATACCGCCGCCCTGATGGCCCACGCAGGGCGGCGCGTGGTGGCGCTGGCCTCGGGCGACCCATTCTGGTTTGGCGCAGGGGCGGTTTTGGCCGCAACACTGCCGCGCGGCGCGTGGGTGTCGCACCCCGCACCGTCCAGCTTTGCCCTTGCCGCGAACCGCCTTGGCTGGCCGCTGGAGGCTACATCCTGCCACGGCCTACACGCCGCCCCCTTTGCTCGCATCCGCCCCAATCTGCAAAACCGCGCGCGCCTGCTGGTAACCCTGCGCGACGGGGCTGCGGCGCAGGGCTTGGCCGCATACCTTACCCAAATCGGCTTTGGCAAAAGCGATATATGGCTGCTGTCCCGCCTT
>CAXNEP010000062.1:0-9370 GCA_964200865.1 Cypionkella sp.
GTATTGGGCCTTTACGCTGGAACAGCCTTGGGGTGGGGGCAATACTTGGGTTGGATTTGACAACTTTCGCAAAGTATTGAGTGACCCTTATTATTGGAGTTCGGTGCGCGTGTCAGTGATTTACGCGCTGGCAACGACCGTTTTGGCGATGTCGATGGCGCTGACACTGGCTATGTTCGTGGACCGCCAGTTGGCAGGTTACAAAGCATACCGCGTGGCGATTATCTGGCCCTATGCTGTGGCAGCCCCTGCGGTGGGCCTTGCCTTTCAATTCGTGTTCAACCCTGGCGCGGGTCTGTTCAGCTATATCAACACGATCGCGCCAGGCTGGTGGGATCTATCAAAATATCCTTGGCAGGCCGTCACCGCCATCGTGATTGCTGGCGCTTGGAAACAAGTGGCCTATAGCTTTATATTTTTTCTTGCGGCCCTCCAGTCGATCCCGCGCAGTTTGACCGAGGCCGCCGCGATGGACGGCGCACGGCCCTTGCGCCGCATGATGGATTTGCAACTGCCCCTGCTGACGCCCACCTTCTTTTTTCTGCTGGTCATCAACATCACCGACAGTTTTACCGACAGCTTTGGCATCGTCGATACGCTGACAGGAGGCGGCCCTTTCCGCGCCACAGATTTGATGGTTTATAAAATCTATGCGGATGGGTTTCGCGGCTTTGATTATTCAGGGGCTGCGGCGCAGTCCATCATTTTGATGCTGCTGGTGATGGCGCTGACCTTTGTTCAGTTCCGCTACATCGAGCGGCGCGTGCATTATACCTAGGGGCTGGCCATGATCGAACGCACACCCGTCTTGAACTTCGCCACCCATGTCATCCTGATCTTTGGATTGATCAACATTCTGGTGCCGATTTGGTTGGCTTTTGTGGCCGCCACGCAGACCCTGCAGGCGGTCAACTCTGCGCCTGTCGAGTTTTGGCCCAGCGATCAGTTGCTGGTCAACTTGGCCGAGGCTTGGGCACTGTCGGACTTTGGCCCCAAGTTTGTGAATACACTGATCGTCGCCACAGGTGTCGTGATTGGCAAAATCACACTGGCCTGCATCACGGCTTTTGCTTTGGTCTTTTTCAATTTTCGCGGCCGCGTGCTGATTTTCTGGATGATCTTCATCACGCTGATGCTGCCGCTAGAAGTGCGGATCGTGCCAACCTATGCCGTTGCCGCCAATGCCTTGACCCCGTTTCAAACGATCATGGACTGGACAGGGATTAGCTGGTTGATTAATGCCGTCTCTGGGGTCGAAGTGGCGCTGGAATGGAATCTGCTTAATTCCTATACAGGGCTGATCCTGCCGCTGGTGGCCACTGCCACAGGCACGTTCCTTTATCGACAGTTTTTCCTGACCATCCCAGATGAATTGGTCGAGGCGGCGCGCATGGACGGCGCTGGCCCTTTGCGCTTTTTGTGGGACATCCTGATCCCCTTGTCGAAAACCAATATCGCGGCGCTGGCCACGATCATGTTCGTCTATGCGTGGAATCAGTATTTGTGGCCACTTTTGGTCGTCACGGACCGCGCCAATTACGGGATGGTGGTGGTGCAATTGTCTGACCTTGTGCCAGACCAATTGACCACGGGGGGCGGCACGCCAACGTGGCATTTGGCAATGGCGGCAACCTTGGTCGTCATGCTGCCGCCTATCGCCATCGTCATTCTCATGCAGCGCTGGTTCATTCGCGGCCTGATCAACACCGACAAATAGGGGCACCCCCATGGCTGAAATCTCTATTCGCAACGTCACCAAAACCTATGGCAAGACGACGATTATGCAGGGTGTCAACTTGGACATTCATAATGGCGAGTTTGTGGTGATCCTTGGCCCATCTGGCTGTGGCAAATCCACCCTGCTGCGCCTGATCGCGGGTTTGGAAGAGATCACTGCAGGCGAGGTTCTCATCGCAGGCGAAGTGGTCAACCTGTTAGAACCACGCGAACGCGGCTGCGCCATGGTGTTTCAAAACTATGCGCTTTATCCGCATATGACGGTGGCCGAAAACATCGGCTATGCCCTAAAAGTGGCGGGTCTGCCCAAGGCCGAGCGCCAATCGCGTGTCGAGACAACCGCGAAATCCGTGGGCTTAGCTGAGTTTTTAGACCGCAAACCAGGCCAACTGTCAGGGGGGCAGCGCCAGCGTGTGGCCATGGCCCGCGCCATCATACGATCACCCAAGGTGTTTTTGTTTGACGAGCCCTTGTCCAACCTTGACGCCAAACTGCGGGTGCAAATGCGCCATGAAATCCGCCGCATCCACAATCAGATCAAGGCGACATCGGTATTTGTGACCCATGACCAGCACGAAGGCATGACGCTGGCCGACCGTTTGGTGGTGATGAACAAGGGCACGATTGAACAGGTGGGCAGCCCCGCCGAGATTTATGATCATCCCGCCTCTGTCTATGTGGCAGGCTTTATCGGCAGCCCCGCGATGAATTTTCTGCCGGGTCATTTCTCGGTGGCGCAGCGCGGCGTTGTCTTGGAAAGCGGTCGACTGGTGCCACTGGCCAACCTGCATGACCTGCCCGACGGGCATCTGGTGCAGCTTGGCATTCGCCCCGAACATGCGATACTCAAGGGTGCAGGGGGCGGGTTGATCGATGCGCAGGTCGATATGATTGAAGAACTGGGCGCAAGTCGGCTGTGCAACCTGATGTTTGAAGATACTCCGATCTGCGTGCTGACCGAAGAGCGCCCCGAATTGGCGGCGGGCGTAACGGTCGGGCTAGATTTCCCGCCGCACCGTATCCACCTGTTCGATGCGGTGACAGGAAAGCGGATACCAAATGATATCGAATCCGTGCTGACGTCAGAGGAGCAAGCTATATCTGCATAGGCCCACCGCACCTTGGGCAAGCAACCGGCCACGATGGTGAAGATCGGATAATTTACAACTTAACTACCGGTGCATTGTATTTCGTTGCAGATGGAAATGGGTACCTAGACGCAGTGCAATCTGCACATGGTTCGGCAAACTTCGTGCTGACCTGTCAGGACTTTTTCATCATCTAGTTCGGCCGCGAGCGGATAAGTAACGCACCACTTTCGCAAATCCCTTATCCGGTCGCCCACGCGACTTGCACTCGTCTTTTGATTTACAATGCTCTGTGGTGAAGAAAGCGTTTCCATCGGGCTGTACGCTATCACCGAAAATCGCTTTTGTGACCAAACTTCTTGGGGTGGCAGACTTAGGCAAATCGAGGGATGCTTTGACTTTCGCCCCTTTCGACCTTCGGGTTTCACTCGACCGTTTGAACGATGGCATTAGGCCAGCTGCACAACCAACCAAGAGGTGTGCAGATGAGCGTACTCGACAAACTGAACTTTCAAACCGTTTCGCGCCAGATTGAACGCGATCCAATTGCAGAACGCCGTGCCCGGTTCCGCGCTGGCATTGCTGAACAGCGGCTGGTGTTGGCGGCGCTGGTGAAAGGTGAAGCCTACACGGACCCGAACCGCGTCGGCAAAAACGGCAAAGCCCGTGCGGTGCGAGCGTGGTTTTTCCAGAAGGGCACGGGCTGGTTTATACAGGCCCGTTATGGGGCGCGTGTGTTGCTGTTGGACGGCAAAAGCAATGCAATTCAAGTCAGCAAGATTGCTGAGATTGAACCCGTGCTCAGTGCGCTGGAGACAACTGCGGCGGCTGGAGAACTGGATGCGGTGCTGGCAACGGCGGCGCGGCGTGGCAAGCCGGAGGCGTCCAAATGACGGGGGCAGACACCCAACGCATACGGGAGTTGAATGATCAGGCGCGGCAAACCTTAACCGGTTGCCGTGTGCTGATAACGCCGGGCGTGCGGGCACTGGATGCGACCGCTGCAATCCTGGCTCTGGTGCAGCAATATTCAGACTTCACCCCAGACAACGACCCCTATGCTGAACATGACTTTGGCAATTTCAGTTTTGCGGGCGAGACCGTTTTCTGGAAATTCGATTACTACGACTTGGACTTAACCATGCACTCGCCAGACCCTGCCGAACCCGATGTGACGGCGCGGGTGCTCACGATTTTGCTGGGCAGTGAATGCTGACCGCACCCTGTATTCCAGCTATGCCTGCATGGTGTTGGGGTGAGTGGGCTGAAACCGTGCCAGATCATCAATCAACTGCCTTGCATCCACCCCGATCACTGGCGTTGAAACCTCAACTTGCCGTGTTACGCCAGCAAATCATCTTGCTATGTTACACTAGCGAAACAACTTGCTGTGTTACGCCAGCAAATCATCTTGCTGTGTTACACGATCAAATCATCTTGCTATGTTACACTGGCAAATCATCTTGCTGTGTTACACGAGCGAAACAACTTGCTGTGTTAACACAGCATCTTTTGGGATCAGCGATGACCGGGCGGCAAACCGGCTGGTGGAACATCGTGAACGAACGGGCGCTTTGGTTTAATGTTTTTCACCGTGCCAACTGTATCTGCATCTGGGCTAACGGATTTTGCTTTACGTTTTGGTTTACTGGGTTTTGCCGATGCCAGCTTTGCCGTCCTTTCAGCGATTTCAGTGCGATACATTTCGGCCAATGCATCTGCCGAACGTTGGATTGCCTCCACCTGCGCGGCAAAATCAGCCTGCCAAACTGGGTCAGTGACCTTGGTCAAAGTATCCAGTGTCTCACGTATTGCGCGCACCCAACTCATGCCCCGACACCCATTGTGTCAAGACTGGTACCCTGAAACGATAAGTAACTGGCAACCATATTCCGTCGCGATCTGGCCGTGATCTGCAGGATGCCCTTATGCGCCATAATTCATGCGCTCCAGCGTTTGCCATCTATCCCTTGCGTGTTGCTCTAACGCGGCGCGACAATGCTGGTGTAACACATCAAACCGAGCAGCCCAGTCCGCCTGCCCTGCCCCCCCTAACCGCTGTGTGTAATGCCCAAGTTTGCTGGCTAGGATCGCCAATGCTTCAGCACTGGGATCATTGCCCAAATGGCGCAAAGTGCGCATATACCCGGTCCCGCGCCCCAGCCAAGCCACGCAAAATTCCCGCTCACCACTGGCCAGGCCCATATCAATCAGTTCATCCCTGACCTCGTTCAAAATCATCTTTTTCATCTAATACCTTTCAGTTCCCGGGATCACCGCATGATCCGGGCACCGGTATTTATTCCAAAACACCGGATTTATGATTCGTCAAACCACCAAAGGCCGCAATCAGAGCTTACCATTAAAGCCATCTAAGCATCTGTTTTATAATCACTTTATGGCGAAACACATCTGCTTCGCATCTGCGTGCTGCTCTTTGTTTCCGCAATCGCCTTCGGCTTAGTCGAAACAAATCGCATCATGTTTTTGATCCATTTAACTTGAATTTTGGACATATAGTTGTGTTCTTACCGTTTCGCAGCGTCTGCGAATCGGTGTTCTGGCTTCATGCAAGGAGCGTCAGATCAACGCCACGAACGGCGTCGATGCTGAACGCTCAATGCAATTTCTTGCTGTCGCTATCAGTCCGTATCACCAAACCCAATTGGGAAAGAGCAGGTTTTGCTATCATCTCTTTTACAGGTGTATCACGCATATGCTGCACCCATACGAAAGGTTTTACTGCTGCATACTGACGGGTCTCGTTTCCGAGGTTGCCACTGCACGCTGGAACTGGTTCTGGGCAGTGATGCCCCGCGCAGACATGTGTCTTGTGCTGAAATTGACCGAGTTGCCAAAACCTGTTCCAGACTTACCGAAACTGAAGAACCTTGAAATAAGATTCCAGACTTTGCCGGGCGGCCCCATTCTGTATATCCGCTTAAAAGACAGCGCCCAAATCGAGCTGTTTGAGACCCTTTGCCGCGATGTGATGGCGGCGGGCGAACTGGCCGAAACTGAAGCAGAAGCGCTTGAGCGCGCCATTGGACGGACCTTCCGCTGGCATTATCTCTTGCGTGGTGGAAAGCTTGAGGTTCTGTCGGAAGAGGCACAGAAAGGCCTGATTGGCGAAATTGAGGTCCTGAAACTGCTGATCGCCAATCTCGGCCCTAAACCGGCTTTGACGGCGTGGACCGGCCCATCAGGTGCACCAAAGGATTTTGAACTCAAGTCCGATTGCATTGAGGTAAAAGCCCGGCGCGGTGCTTCTCAGCCTTTTGTAAAAATCACAAATGAGCATCAGTTGGCTGATGTGCCGGATCGTCGCCTCTGGTTGGCCGTTCTGGCTGTCGACAAAGTCCAACAGCCGCACGGCAGAACGCTCACCGAATATGTTGCCGAGGTAACGGATCTTCTCGAACGGACGGAGCCATCAGCCATCATGGACTGGGATCTGCACCTTGCCGACGTTGGCTATGACGTTCTGCACGACTATTCCGCATGGCGCTGGATCGTTTCTGCCCCAGAGTTTCACACGGTAGCCGAAGGGTTCCCACGCATTTACGCCCCCGTGCCACTCGGCGTTTCGCAAGTTTCTTATGCGCTGGCATTGTCCGCATGTACCCCTTTTCGGACCGATTGGAGCGAGGTCAAAGCTAAACTTATCGAAGAGGTGGACCTGTGACCGAACTGGATGAATATCATCAAAGCCTAATGGCAGACATTCGCCGCGAGGCCGATGCCAGCGGCATATTCCCAGTCGAGGCGTTTTTTGATCGAATGACCGAGCGCTTGACCAGAGCAGGCGAATTGGAAGTGGTTGATCGCGCATATTACCACAGTGGCGAAGGCGGGCAGAAACTTCGGATCGATGGCTTTGCAGGCGACCCCCGCGACAGCGAGGGCGTGCTAGGCCTGATAGTCTGCGATTTCGCCGAAATTGAAGAGGTTCAGACATTTGGCAAGGCTGATGTGCCACCAATCCTAAACCCATTGATCCGTTTCTTGAAAAAGGCAAAGAGCGAGGATTTTCGTGACGCCTTGAACGAGGCAAACCCGGCCTTTCAGGTCTCAGACATGATCATTGCGACTTGGGGTCAAGTCACGAAGGTCAAGCTGATCCTGATTTCGAACCGCCAGTATATAGGCCGCGATGACACCGTGAAACTGGCAGAAATAGGCGATGTGCCGATCACTTGGTCTGTCTGGGATCTAGCCCGTTTTGAACGCTTTGACCGGTCGGGACAGGCGCGCGAGGACATGGTTATTGATTTCGGCGCAGACTTTGGTGCGCCGCTACCTGCGCTCAAGGCTTCGCAGTCAGGTGCTGCTCTGGAAAGCTACTTGCTCATCGTGCCCGGCAAGCAACTGGCCGAAATTTACGACCGTTGGGGCGCGCGCCTGCTTGAGGCAAATGTTCGGTCATTCCTGCAGGCGCGAGCCAAGACAAACAAGGGCATTCGGAAGACGATCAAGGATGAGCCTGAACTCTTTTTCCCATACAACAACGGCCTTTCCGCAACAGCCGACGAAGTTACATGTGTTCGAACGGCGGACGGTCTGGCAATTTCGTCGATTAGTAATTTGCAAATCGTCAACGGCGCGCAGACAACAGGATCCATTCACAGCGGTCTAAAGACGATGAAGGATCAGCTTTCGCAGGTCTTTGTTCAAATGAAATTGACTGTCGTCTCCCCCGCAAAATCCGAAGACATCGTGCCGAAAATTTCGGAATATGCAAACACGCAGAATAAGGTTAATGCCGCCGACTTCTTTGCCAACCACCCGTTCCACATTCGGATGGAGCAATTTTCGCGCGATGTTGTATTCACGGCCCGCGATGGTGAACGGCATGACAGCAAATGGTTCTACCTGTCGCGAGCTGCAGGATGCAATTTTGGCATACCGCCGCACAAACGGTATGACGCCGCAGGGCAGCTTGCAACCACCAACATTGCCCCAAAGTCAGATCGCGCCACCCGCAGTGTCACTGATCTTGCCCAACGCGCTCTTGGGTCAGTCTACTCCGTGAGTTGGGCAAGATTTCAGGGGGCACAGCCCGCGCCCCCTGAAAACCTAATACAATGTGCATTGTATTAGGTATTCACCTACCACGTTGAAATCATTGAACGCTGACCACGTTCTGATTTCGGCCGACAATCAAAACATCAGGAAATACCGTGAAGCCAGCGAAAGCATTAGGTTTCTGGAGGAACACGCTATGGCCCAAGCCGCAACCATTACCGAAGCGCAACTGCGTCGTGTGCTGCAATATATTAGCACCCGTCGCCACGCACTGCGCGACCGAACAATCATGCTGGTCAGCTTCAATGCAGGCCTGCGTGCCAAGGAAATTGCCAGCCTACTGGTTGGAGATATTTACGACGACGCTGGCGCTGTGAGGGAACAGTTTATCCTGCGCCGCGCCCAAACCAAGGGCGGATATGAACGCACGGTTTACCTCAACAAGACGCTGCGCCGGGCCATGGCCGAATACAGGATGCTGGTGGAACACAGCAAACCAGCTGACGCCTTGTTCCCAACCCAAAAGCGAGCAGCATTCAGTGCCAACACCATGTGCCAGTTGTTTTTGGAAATCTACACGGCCAGCGGCATCAACGGCGCAAGCAGCCATTCGGGAAGAAGAACTTTTCTAACCCGGTTGGCAAACAAGGGTGTGCCCGTAAGGCAACTGGCGGCATTGGCGGGACATGCCGACATTTCGACAACTCAAAGATATCTCGACGTCAACTCTGACCAACTGGCCAATGCGGTCGAGTTGCTTTGACCCCAAGACTACCCAAACCCCAACCCAAACAAGGAAACATGTAGATGGAACTTACTGAAAAACAGAAATTCGATGAAGTGCTGTTCCGGCTCATTCAAGTGGGCCTCGCTGCAATTCACGCTGAAGCGCAAGCATATATAACACCGGAAGCCATAAAAAATCCCAATGCTGAGCTGGCAGCTGAGGATGTTGCCATCGATTTTTGGATTGAGCCAAAGCAGCCGGATTATCTCAGCTTTGAACTCATTTCGATTTATGGGGAAATGGACACTTCGATGGAAAGTGCGCAGGAGTATCCGGACTTCATACGCAAAGCCATCGTGAAATTCTCCGCGTCTTTGATGGATTTATTTGCCGCACATTGCGACACGTCTGTTTTGGGCACGATTTCTGACGAACTTCTCGTTGAATGCACATTCCAAGCTTTGGACTTCCTTGGGCCTTTGGGAGACGGCGCCCCCATAGCACTCGTTTCCGCAAAGCTGCTTGGCTTTCATGCCTTTCAACTCAGAAACGCATACACGCATCTGTGTGATGTTTTGCACCCAGCCGTGATTTTAATCCAAGACTTTTTCAACAAATCATCGTCATCCATCGACGCTGACAGAGAAGACCCTATGCGTGAGGAAGCGCGTTTCCTTATGCAATATGCCGTCGAATTCGGTAAGCCAAAGCTCCAGAACCAATTGCTATTGTATATGGTGAACGGGAACGTGGGCATGTTCCGCGCATCAGTCGAAAGTGTGCGCACCACGCT
>CAXNEP010000063.1:0-9208 GCA_964200865.1 Cypionkella sp.
GTTTCAAAATGCGGGTCCCAGTTGACCAAACGCTTGCCGCGATAGATCAGCCCCTTGTTATACATATCCACAAAAACCTTAATCACCGCAGCGGGGAAATTGCCCGACATGGTGAACGCCTCACGATCCCAATCGCAGCTTGCGCCAAGGCGTTTAAGCTGGTTGATAATCGTTCCGCCCGATTGTTCCTTCCACTCCCACACCTTGGCCAAAAACGCCTCGCGCCCCATCTCGCGGCGGCTTTCGTTGCCCGCCTTGGCAAGCTCGCGCTCCACCACCATCTGGGTCGCAATGCCCGCATGATCCGTGCCCACTTGCCACAGTGTGTCGTGGCCCTGCATACGGTGCCAGCGGATCAGAATATCTTGCAGCGTGTTGTTGAACGCATGGCCCATATGCAGGCTGCCCGTGACATTGGGCGGCGGGATCATGATGGAAAACGCCTCTGCCCCCGGCTTGGCATTCGCCCCCGCAGCCCCAACCTTACGATCCTGCCACAGGGCGGAAATCCGCGCTTCGGCGGCGGCGGCATCAAAGTTCTTTTCCATTGGCATTTGGGCACCTCATCTTTGCGCAAAGCCATAGCGAACCTATGCGAAAAGGCCAAGCCTGCGACTTTCATTTTGGCCCAAATACCTGCGCCGCAGGCTCCGCCCGTGCCGCTAAACCGCCCGATCCAGCCGTGTAGACAGATGGATCAGGCTTTCGGATGATTTTACCCCCGCCATCTGCCCGATCTGATCCAGCACCGTGTCCAGCACCGAAGTATTCGCGGTGGCGATCTGCAACAGCAAATCGACGCGGCCAGATGTGGAAAACACCCGCTCCACCTCGGGGATAGATTTCAGCCGCGCCAAGATCGCGGCCTGCGCGCGCGGTTCAATCGTCAGCAAAACCGATGCGCGCAGGCGGCCCTGCCGCGCCGCTTCGCCCAGCTTCACGGTATAGCCCGCGATCACGCCCGTCGTCTCCAGCCGCTCCAGCCGCGCTTGGATGGTCGAGCGCGCTACCTTTAGTTTGCGCGCCAGCGTCGCCACCGAGATGCGGGCATCCGCCCCCAGCAGGGCCAAAATACTGTTGTCCAAATCATCCATCAGCCCACCTTACAACTTGTAGTGCCATTTCGTCATTATAACGCCTTTTCGCGCCATTTATATAGTTTTGTTCGGTGAAGTTGTGCCGCATATGCGGCATTCTGAAATGGCAGGAAAAGGGCGGCTCATACGCACCTGGCCTGGTTGGAAAAACCGCGCTGGGACTGCACTTTTGCGGCTTCAGCGTCTTATTGGCCGAAAGGAAACGCCGATGGGACTGTCGAAAACAATCTGGACCAATCCGACCGAATATCTGCGCGCCGAAGCGCCAGAAAACCCCGTATTGTTCTTTTCCCCTGCTGCCGTGCAATCGGTGGCGCGCCGCTTTTTGGCGGGCTTTCCGGGGCTGGTGACCTATGCGGTGAAATCCAACCCCACCGAAGAGATGATCGAAAATCTTGTCACGGCTGGCGTGCAAGGCTTTGATTGCGCATCGCCTTTTGAAATTGCGCTGATCCGCCGCCTGTCGCCAGATGCGGCTATACATTATCACAACCCCATCCGTTCGCGCAGCGAAATTCAGTTTGCGGTGGACCATAAGGTCACCGCATATTCGGTCGACAGCGCTTCGGAACTGGCCAAGCTGACCGCGATGGTGCCCGTGCAAATTGGCGGGCAGCGGGTGGAAATCTCGGTGCGGTTCAAACTGCCCGTGCAGGGCGCGGCCTATAACTTTGGCGCAAAGTTTGGCGCGACAAGCGAACAGGCGGCAGAGCTTCTGCGCACGGCGGCGGCGGCAGGCTTTACCCCTTCGCTGACGTTCCACGGCGGCACGCAGTGCAATGACGCGCAGGTCTGGGCCGCCTATATCCGCGAGGCGGCTGTGATTGCGCGCGCGGCTGGTGTCAAAATCGCCCGCTTGAACGTGGGCGGCGGCTTTCCCAGCCACCGCGATGCGCAAACCGCGCCGAATTTCGACGCGATTTTCAAGGTGATTGCGGATACCGCCCGCGCAGCCTTTGGCGGCGATTTGCCCGCCTTGGTGTGCGAACCGGGCCGCGCGCTGTGCGGTGATGCCTATACGCTGGTTGCGCGTGTGAAATCGGTGCGCGATGAAAACCATGTGTTCCTGAATGATGGCATCTACGGTGCGATGTTTGAATTCAGCCAAATCGGTATCATCGACCGCATTACGGTTCTGTCGGAAAACCTTGTGCCGCGCAGCGCACCCATTCGCGCCCGCGTCACCTTTGGCCCTACCTGCGATTCGGTTGACCGACTACCGGGCGAAGTGCCGTTTCCTGCCGATATTGCAGAAGGCGATTATGTGGTTGTGGCGGGCATGGGCAGCTATTCCACCGTCACCAACAGCCGCTTTAACGGCTTTGGCGAACTCGGCATGGTTACCGTTCTGGGCCTTGGCCTGTAAACCTTCGCAAAAAACCCGCGAGATCACGCCATAAAACGCCCCTTCGGGGGCGTTTTTCTATCTGTGCTGATCTGTAATGCGGCAAGATTTGCGGATCGCGGCGTTAACGCTGTATTGGTAAGCCCAGGGCAAACTTGGGTGAAGTGGTTTGGCAAAGGCAAAACGCATGTCACTGGTGGAACGCGCGCGGCGCTGGTGGAACGGCTATGTCACGGTGGAAACCGCCGCCGCCGATGTGCCCGCCAGCGGCCCGCGCGGCGCGGTCGATCATGTGATTATTCTGGATGGCACGCTGTCCACGCTAGAAGCGGGGCAAGAGGGCAACGCAGGCCTTCTCTACCATCTTCTAACACAAAACGGCACGCGTCACCGTCATGCGGTGCACAATGTCTATTACGAACCCGGCCAGCAATGGGAAAGCTGGCGCAAGGGCATGCATATTATCGAAGGGCGCGGCGTGAACCCGCAAATTTTGCGCGCCTATGGCTGGCTGGCCAGCCATTACCGCGAGGGGGATCGCATTTTCCTGTTTGGCTATTCGCGCGGGGCCTATGCCGTGCGCGCGCTGGCAGGGATGCTGGGGCGCGTGGGCCTGCTCAAACACAGCCATGCCACACAAAGCGCAGTTAACCTTGCCTTTCGCCACTATACGCGCGGCGGCACAAGCCCCGCCGCACGCGAATTTGCGCGCCTGTACTGCCATCCTGCCGCACGCATTCGCATGGTAGGCGTGTGGGATACCGTCAAGGCGCTGGGCCTGCGGGTGCCAATCTTGTGGCGATTTGTGTCTAAGGTGCATGATTTTCCCAACAAATACCTGTCCGAAGCGGTCGATGCGGGCTTTCACGCCCTTGCCGCCGATGAAACCCGCGCAGCCTTTACCCCCGAATTGTGGGACAGCCGTCCAAACAGCGCCGCGCGGGTGCAGCAGGTCTGGTTTGCAGGCGCGCATGGCGATATTGGCGGCCATATTGGCCGCTACCCTGAATGCCGCCGCTTGGCCAATATTCCGCTGACATGGATGTTGGAACGGGCCGAAGACATGGGGCTGCACCTGCCCGAAAACTGGCGCGCGCAATTTCCTTGCGATGTGAACGCACCCATGGTTGGCACGTGGCGCGGCTTTGGCCTGTGGTTCATTGGCCGAAAGCGGCGCAAAATTGGCCGCGATCCGTCCGAAGCGGTGCATCCCAGCCTAACCCAGCGCCGCCCCCCTATGTGGTGGGAATTCTAGGGGCCGAGCGCAGAGTGGGGGCTTTGCCCCCAGCCTGCAAGCAGGCTTCCCCCAGGATATTTTCAGAGCAAGGAAGCACGCAGACAGCTTTCTACCTGCTTCCTAACTCTGCAAATACCTTGGGGGTGAGCGAAGCGAGGGGGCAAAGCCCCCTTTGCGCCTATACCCCTGCCAATAGCGCATCGACTTCGGCGCGCGACGGCATTGATGCCGCCGCCCCCGCGCGGGTGACGGAAATACCCGCCACCGCGCAACCAAAGCGCAGCGCATCGCCCATCTCGCGCCCTTCGGCCAAAGCCACGGCGAGGCCGCCATTAAAAGCATCACCCGCGCCTGTGGTTTCCACAACTGGGCCTGCGCTAAAGGCGGGAACGTGCAGGCTGCCTTTTGCGCCGCGATACAAAACGCCCCGTTCGCCCAAAGTCAGCACCACCGCGCCAACGCCCCGCGCAATCAGCGCATCAGCGGCGGCTTCGGCGCTGGCGCGGTCGGTCACTTTGATGCCTGTCAGCGCCTCGGCTTCGGTTTCATTCGGGGTGATGATATCGCACAGCGCCAGCAACTTATCGGTCAGAGGTGCCGCGGGGGCGGGGTTGAGAATGGTCATCACCCCGTGCTTGCGCGCCAAGGCAAGACCCGCCTCGGCAGCGGGCAGGGGCTGTTCTAATTGGGTGATGAAAATCCCCGCACGGGCGATAAGGGGTTCGTGCGCGGCAACATCCTCGGGCGAGATTCGCCCTGCCGCGCCCGGCGCGACGATGATCGCGTTATCGCCGCTGGCCTGATCGACAAAGATCATGGCCGCCCCCGTATAGCTGCCCTCATCTTCAATGACGGCGGGGGTTACCCCTGCATTTGCCCAAACGCCCTGCGCCAATTTGGCAAAATCATCGCGCCCAAGTCGGGTGATGAAATGTACATCCCCCCCCACCTTTGCCGCTGCCACAGATTGGTTAGACCCTTTCCCCCCTGGCCCAAGGGCAAATCCCGTGCCCAAAATCGTCTCGCCCATCACAGGCAAGCGCGGGGCGCGGTAGGTGGTGTCGGCAACGAAAATGCCCAAAATGACGATTGTCTTCATGCGCTAAGCCTCTGGCCCGATCACGCCTTTGCGCAGCATGATACAGCCATAAAAGCGCCGCTCGCCTGTTTGCACCACGGCAAAGCTTTGCGCGGCCAAATCGTAAAAGGCAAAGCGTTCGACCGCCAGCATCGGGCGCGGCATGCCTTCGGCGCGGTCAATCACCGCCTGCACTTCGGCCTGAACGGCGGGAATTTCGGACGGATTACCCACCACCTGCATACGCGCCGCGAAGTCATCGACAAAAGTGTCCAGAGGAAACACCGATAAAATCGCCTCGGCCGCGCTGGCGGCTGGCAGGTTATCCATCCGCACAATTTGCCCGTAAGTGGTTTGCTGCGCGATGGTTTCGGCGGGGAAATTAGTATCGCATAAAATCAGCGTATCGCCATGCCCCATCATGGCCAAAACGTGCAACACATCAGGCGTCAGCCGTGGATCAATCCCTTTAAGCATCGCGCTCTCCTTTTCGCTTTGCCGCAGCAGACTGCCTTTGCGCATTGCGGTCAAGCCTGTTTAGGCCAGCGGCAAATACGCCCCATCGCGGTAAGCCAGCGTGCCCGCTTGCGGGGCCGCATGCAAAGATAGAACACGCGCGACAACAACAGTATGGCTTGCATGATCGGCAAGGCTTTCGATCCGTGCTGCGCAGGCCATGGCCGCGCCATCCAGCAGATGCGCGCCCAATTCTTCGTGCCAGTCTGCGCCCGCAAAGCGTGCCGCACCCTGCACGCCGTCTTTGCCCGAAAACCGCTCGGCCACCGCTTGGTGATGCGCGCCCAACACTTGCCACCCAATCACCGCCCCAATGCGCAGGCTGCCATGGGCCGAAGCCGTTCGGTTGACGCAGGCAATCATCAACGGCGGCGTTGTTGAAAGGGCGCTGGCAGAGGTCAGCGTTAAACCCGTGGCCGCGCCATCTGCGCCGATCACCGTGATCACCGACACTTGCCCCACCAAATTGCGCAGGGCGCTGCGAAAGGCATCGGGCTGTGGCGCTTTGATCGCATCTATGGCTGCCTGTGACATCGGTAAATTTCCTTACAATTTGCCCTTATCTAGGCCGCCCGCGCGCCACGGCAAAGCCCTGGACGCGCCAAGGCGCAAAAAATCCGCCCCATTTGCCCCTTTTCCCTGCAAGGCAACTGTGGCAAAAGCAATGCAGTGCTGCGCTGTAAGGGGATATCACACAGATGACTGATTTTGCTGCCCGCCGTGTGATGATGGTAGACACCCAAGTGCGCCCTTCGGATGTGACCAAATTTCCAATTATCGCGGCCATGCTGGCCATCCCGCGCGAGGTTTTTGTGCCGCAGGCGCTGCGCGATGCCGCCTATGTTGGAGATAATGTTGCCTTGGGCGGGGGCCGCGTGGTGCTGGATGCGCGCGTTTTTGCCAAACTGCTGGATGCGCTAGACATCACCCCAGACGAGACGGTTTTGGATATTGGCTGCGGCCTTGGCTATTCGGCGGCAGTGATTGCGCGCATTGCCAAATCGGTGGTTGCGGTGGAAGAAGATAAAGCGATGGCCGATCACGCGCAGGCAGAACTGGCCGCGCTGGGCGCTGGCAATGTATCGGTCGTCCATGGCCCCTTGGCCGCAGGCGCGGAAGGCCACGGCCCCTATGATGTGGCGATCGTGCAAGGCGGGGTTGAAATGGTGCCGCCTGAAATTTTGGCACAGCTGCGCGATGGCGGGCGCATTGCGGCTGTTTTCATGGCTGGCGCACTTGGCATTGCCAAAATTGGTTATAAATCTGGTAAAGACGTGACATGGCGTTTTTCGTTCAATGCGGCCCTGCCAATTCTGCCAGGCTTTGCTGCGGCGCGCGAATTCTCGCTTTAGATGCGACAGAATGTTCGCCTAGGGGCGCAAGGCCCCAAGGCATAGGCGCTGCGGCGCAGGGGTGTAGAATATGCGCAAGATTTTTGCAGCGGCGGCGGTTTCCTTTGGGTTGGTTTTGCCAAACATCGGGCAGGCCGAAACCTTGGCCGATGCGCTGATTGCGGCGTATAAATCATCGAACCTTTTGGCACAAAATCAGGCGGTCTTGCGCGCGGCAGACGAGGATGAGGGCGCAGCCTTTGCGCGGCTTTTGCCCGTTATTGAATATACTGCCAGCAAAAGAGACAGCTCATCCGTCTTTGGCGACTCGGAAACGCAAAGCCTGACAGCCAGCCTAAACCTGTATGCAGGCGGGCGTGGGCGCAACGGTGTTGCGATTGCGCGCGAGGCGGTGATGGCCACCCGTGCGGGCCTGATCAATGTTGAACAGCAGGTGTTGCTGAATGCTGTGTCGGCCTATGTCACCGTGGGTCTGCGGGCTGAAATCGTGGCCTTGCGCGAATCCAATACCCGCCTGATTGCAAAACAGTTGCGCGCTGCCCAAGACCGCTTCGATGTGGGTGAAGTCACGCTGACAGATGTTTCTTTGGCCGAGGCGCGCCTTGCCGCAGCCCAAGCAGGGCTTGCCGCTGCCCAAGGCGAACTTTCCATCGCACGCGAGGCGTATAAGGCCGCGATTGGGGCCTATCCTGCCAATCTGAAAAACCTGCCCAAACTGCCCGCCTTGCCCAAAACGCTGGAAGAGGCGCGCGCGCTGGCGCAGGCGGGCCATCCTTCGATTTTGCAGGCGCAAGCGCAGGTGAAAATCGCCGATTTGCAGGTGAAAATTGCCAAAGGGGGGTTCTTTCCATCGATTTCGGCGCAGGTGAGCCTGTCCGAAGATATTGGAACTGGCGTTGAAACAACCGCGACATCGCTGTCATTGAACCAAACACTATACGCGGGCGGCGGGCAAGCATCCGCCCTGCGCAAAGTTTTGGCCCAAAAAGAGGGAGCGGTTGCAGGCCAGTTGCAGGCAGCCCTGCAGGTGGATGAGGCGCTAGGCCGCGCTTGGGCGGTGCTGGCTGTGTCCAACGCATCGGTTGTGGCGGGGGCGGCGCAGATCGAGGCGGCGCAAAAGGCGTTTGACGGGGTCAGCGAAGAGGCCAATCTGGGATCGCGCACCACGCTGGATGTTCTGAATTCTGAACAAGAATTGCTGTCTGCCCGCGCCAGCAAACTAGAGGCCGAGGCGAACCGCTATGTGGGCGTCTATCAGGTTTTGGCCGCAATGGGCCGCTTGACTGCCGAAAAGCTGAACCTTGGCATCCCAACCTATGATGTAGAGGCCTATTACAATTCGGCCAAAAACGCGCCGCCTGTGTTCTTTCCCCCAACCAAGCAAGGTGCGGCCTTGGATCGTATCGGCAAAAAAACAGGCAACTGATCGCGCAGTGATGACTTTTGTTTAGGTTTTTCCCGTAAAACGTGTAACCGCCCAACGCTTGCCCAAAATCTGCCAAACTTGACCCGTGTAAAGCGGCTTATGGTTGTAACACGCGCTTGGGCGCGTTAATGTATTGGAAACAATGCGGGGATTGAGATGGCCGAACCGATGAGTTCAAACGAGATTGAGGATGTTCTCTCCTCGATACGTCGTTTGGTTGCTCAGGATTTGAAGCCTGCCGATCGCGCCAGACTGGCTGCGGTTGCCGACACTGCGCAAAAATTGGTGCTGGCCCCCGAACAGCGTATCGAAGACGCTGCGGGAAGATTTGCAACTGTGCGCCGCCCCTCGCGCCGCGCGGCCTTTCCGCCTGTGGATTCTGTTTTGGCAGATGTCGTCTCTGCAGATGGTGCGCCACGCAGTGGCGCGCAAAGCCCCGGCTTGCGGCAATTTTCTTTGGGCGAAGAGGCCGCACAGCGTGAGGCAGAGGCCCGCCTTGAGGCGCAGCAAGCCGAATGGCGCGAGATTGAGGCCCGCGCTGCGGCAGCAGAGGCGGCAAAGCAGGCCGCCGAAGACCAGCAGTTTGCAGCAGAAAACCAATTCCGCGCAGCCGAAGCAAAACCCTTAGAAACGGATGCGTGGCATGCGCCAGATCACGCCCAAAGCCTGCGCAGTGAAGAATATGAAGACAGCGACAGTTACGATGCGCCAGATCAAGATAGCTTTAGGATCGATCCAAATGCGCGCCTGTTCGATGTAGCGCCGAATGCCTTCGATGGGCAAAAGCTGGATGCCCCAGCAGAACCCGATTGGCGCAGCAGCGAACCCGCGGCCTTTGACGATGCAGAAATTGACCACAGCGCCGAAGAACACGAGGATGACCGTGCGCAGGCCCAAAGCCTGCACGGCACGATCGAGCCTGATGTCGATTGGGCCAATGCCGCCGAAGCGCGGGTGATTGCCGAACTTGCAGGCGAAGCGGTTGCGGAAGAGGTGTTCTCGCAGGCCAAAGAAGCCTTCCGCGAGCCCAATTTTAGCGCCGCGCCCCCGCAATCCGCGCCCGAAGTGCTGTTTGACGAAGATGTCCTGCGCGCAATGGTGCAGGCAATTTTCCGCGAGGAAATGGCAGGGCCAATGGGCGAACGTATCACCCGAAA
>CAXNEP010000064.1:0-9148 GCA_964200865.1 Cypionkella sp.
GATTTTGCTGCCAGAGGCTTAGGGCTAAGGTCTTACCCAAGCAAAGGCTTGGCGTAGCACTTCTGCGGCATTCACATACACAATCGGCCCATGCGCCATGACCATCCGTTGAACGTCCCATGCTTGCAGGCGCGTTACTTGCGCTTTTGAGGCGCGACGATTGAGAAAGCCCATGCGAAACTTCCGCGGAACAGTGGGCGGGTCTGATTGCATCAAGTCGAACCTAGCAATTAGCCCCCGAAAGCCGCGGTACCAGCCACGCGGCAACTGTTGTATGAGATCAGTGAACACCGCTGTGCCACTGGCGCGACGAAAGAAAACCACCTCGTCCGCAATTAAATGCGGCGCCATCAGCACTGTATCAACTTCCTTTGGCCAAGGTGAAACATCGCCTAGTTCGCACGTGAAAATCAGATCGCGCCGCTTGGTTTGCAAGCGCGGTGCGGCATAGGTTTTTGCATTTGGGCAAGCTGCCATCCAATCCCCCAAAGCCAAGTGATGTAGCGCGTTTGGAGCGACCAGATGCATCACTGGCCCAAGGGCCAAAACTGCGTTTAGCGTTTCGACGCTAAAGGCAATGGGCGAGATGACAATGATGTCACCATTCCCAAGTCTGATAATGGTCATTCGGGTGGGGTAATGAAACCCTGCCGCTGCCACCACATGCGGGCCGTCCATTACCCAAATATCGGGGCCAATCTGCTCTAGCATTTTCGCGCCTTTGGCTGTGTGACTAAACTATGCCGCAAATCGGCAGCTCTTTGCAATGTGATCCCTTCAGGGGATGCAACCCGCCTCCAAACCCCCTATATTCACCTCATGACCATACGCACCGCCCTATTGGCCCCGCTTGCCCTTATCGCCGCCGCTCTGCCTGCCATGGCGGAAAGAATTCCGCTGGCCGAGATGTCGGCCTACCTCAACGCGATGACCACCGCCGAGGCGACGTTTACGCAGATCAATTCGGATGACACGATTTCCACGGGCCGCATTTTTATCGAGCGCCCAGGCCGGATGCGTTTTGAATACGATCCGCCCGATGCCAGCCTTGTTCTTACCTCTGGCGGGACGGTCGCGATTTTTGATAACAAATCCAACCAACCGCCCGAACAATACCCGCTATCGCGCACGCCCCTTAGCTTGATTTTGGATGCGACGATTGACCTGACTCGCCCCGGCATGGTTTTGGCCCATGACGAGGTGCAGGCGGCCACGCAGGTGATTGCGACCGATCCTGAAAAGCCCGAATTTGGCAGCATCGCGCTGATGTTCACCCCCGCGCCCGTAACCCTGCGGCAATGGGTGGTGACCGATGATTTGGGCAAAAACACCACTGTCATTCTGGGCGATTTAACAATTGGGGCAGAATATCCCGCATCGCAATTCGCCATCGATTCAGAATTGCGCAAGCGCGGTCTGGCGCAGTAGCACTGCCCAAATCCCCTTAGCGGCAGGAGCGTAACTGCTGGTGGTACATCTGCGCGCGGCCCGCCAATTCGGCCGATACTTCCATCAGCCAATTCTTGCCGCGATAGCTGCCACGCGCATAGCCTGTGCGCCCTTCGTGATAGGCAAGATATTGATTCTGAACATCATTCTTTGGGATGCCTAGGCGCTCGTAGCTTTCGTGCATATACCAGCCCATGAAATCGGTGGCGTCTGAAATGCGGTCGCGGCGCGCGCCAAAGCGGCGCTGATCGCGTCGGTATTCATCCCATGTGCCATCTAACGCTTGGGCATAGCCATAGGCCGAAGATTGCCGCCCCATCGGGATGATTCCCAGCGCATAGCGGTGCGGGGTTTTGGCATTGCCGATAAATTTCGATTCCTGATAAATCGCCGCCATTTGTACTGCCACAGGCACGCCCCAGCGCCGCTCAGTCGCGACCATGGCCTTCATATAGCTTGGCCGCTGCTGAATGATCGAACAGGCGTTATCCAAATTACGCGGCGCCGAATAGTTGCTACCCCCGCAAGATGCGAGGGCTGTCAGCAACAAAATGGCGCGAAGAAGTCTGCTCATATGCCCCTCGCTTTTTATTTTGTCACAGTTTACCCCAAACGGCACAAAATGCAAATCACCCTTGCGCGATGGCTGCACAAAATAGGCCAAATCGCGGCGAAATTGCACACAGATTGTTTCCAAAATGGCGGCGCGTGGCGATAGACACCGCCATTCGTGCAGGTTACTAATCGGTTCAGGGGAGTCCGCTATGCTAAAGTCTGCGGCAAAATATCACATTGGACAGGTCGTGCGGCATCGCAAGCACGATTTCCGCGGCGTTGTGTTCGACGTTGACGCGCTGTTTTCCAACACCGAAGAATGGTACCGCCAAATCCCCGAAGACAGCCGCCCCTCGCGCGATCAGCCCTTTTACCACCTGTTGGCCGAAAACGGCAAAAGCCACTATGTCGCCTATGTGTCCGAGCAGAACCTAGTTCCCGATGATGAACACGGGCCCGTCGATCACCCCGATCTGGTTGATCTTTTTGGCGATTTTGAGAATGGGCGTTATCCGTTACAATTTCAGCTAAATTGATCACCGAATACCACGGGCAGGTTACCGCCTAATAACCATTTTGCGCAAAACTGCCCCTATGTCCAAGATATTGGGGTTTGGTATGAAAGTTGTTGCACAGCAGGTGGGCGATGCCTTGGTGATCCGCGTGGATCAAGACCGTATTGATGCGGCCAGCGCCATTCAGTTCAAAGATCAGATGCGCCTTTTGACGCAGTCTGGCATGCCGCGCGTTGTGCTGGATTTGGCGCAAGTGGCCTTTATCGACAGTTCGGGCTTGGGCGCGATTGTGGCTGCAATGAAGGGGCTTGGCCCTGCGCAAAAGCTGGAATTATCGGGGCTGACCGACACAGTAAAAAAGGTTTTTCGCCTAACGCGCATGGATACTGTGTTCACCATCCACAGTGATTTGCCTGTCAGTCTGGCCAAGGCGGGCTAGGGCATGACACTGCATCAAAGCTTTCGTCGCAAAGCCAGCCATGTGATTGTTCATGCTGACGCTTTGGCCGTGCGGCACGGTTTGGCCAGCCTTTTCGCGCAAGAACCGCTGACTTGCCTGTCTGATGATCTGCGCGGCACTGCCGAAATCGTCATGGCCGAAGTTCTGAATAACATCGTCGAACATGCCTATGCTGCGCAGTCTGGGGCCATCGAAGTGTCCATCGATTTAGGCGAAAATGGGTTGGAATGCACCATCACAGACAGCGGCGCGCCCATGCCCAGCAACGATCTGCCAAAGGGTAAACCCTATGCGCTGGATCAGATGGACGATTTGCCCGAAGGTGGGTTTGGCTGGTTTTTGATCCGCAGTTTGGCGCAAGATTTGCAATACGCGCGCTTTCGCGATCAGAATTATCTGCGCTTTCGCCTGCCAGCCCATGCGCTTGTGGCTTGACCTGCTGGGCTGCAACGGCGACACCAGATCATCGTACACAGGTGATCCATGCAAGAGCTTGTTCAAAACATCCGCGCCTTAACTCAGGGCGAGAACGATACCATCGCCCTGATGGCAACCATCGCCTGCGAAGTGCATCGCGCTCATCCCTTTGCGGATTGGACGGGGTTTTACCGCGTGGTCGCGCCTGATCTTCTGAAAATCGGCCCCTATCAGGGCGGGCACGGCTGCTTGACCATTCCATTTTCGCGCGGCGTCTGCGGGGCCTGCGCGCGCACGGGGCAGGTGCAAAACGTGCCCGATGTCGAGGCGTTTGATGGCCATATCGCCTGCTCAAGCAGCACGAAATCAGAACTTGTCCTGCCTGTTTTCAACGCCAAGGGCCAGCTTTTGGGCGTGTTCGACATTGACAGTGACACCCCCGCTGCCTTTACGGCTGAAGATGAGGCGTGGCTGGTACCGCTGTTGGCCGAAGTTTTCGCAGATGCCAAACCTTAGTTGATCACCGCGCTAGCGGCAGGCTGGGCACAAAGGCGTAACCGCTGGGCGATAGAATAACCGCCTCGCGCAGGCCATGCCCTGCCTTATCTTGCGGGGCGGCCAGCACCACTGCATCCGCAAAATCTTGCGCGCGCGCGCAGGCCGCATCAGGGTCTACCCCGTGCAGGCGAATCTCCAACCCCGCCCCGCGCGGGCCTGCTTCGGGCAAAAGCCCAAACAGCGGATGGGCGGCAAATGTGCGATCTGAATGCAGCTGCATCACCACCCTATCATGCAAAACAATGGCATAATCATCGCCAAGGCGGTGGATAGCACAGCCAAACACCCCCGCCAAAAAACCCGCCTCGCCCCGCACATCCCGCGTCAACAGGTTCAGGGTAATGCCCTGCAACGCCGCGCCAAATTCGGCGGCTGGAACCGTATCATAATCCATCAGGCTGGCCTTGAACTTGGGCAGATAAACACCGATTGTGCGCCAAAGTATCGGCGAAAGTTTCGGGGGCGTAAATGGCACAAATCACGTTGTTAGATGGCGGCATGGGGCAGGAACTGGTGGCCCGTTCGGGCGATGATCCCAGCCCGCTGTGGGCGACCCGTGTGATGATCGACCATCCTGGCATGGTGCGCGATATTCATCTGGATTATTTCAATGCTGGCGCATCCATTGCCACCACCAACACCTATGCCATTCACCACGACCGCCTAGAACGTTTTGATTTAGACGGCATGTTTCACGCCCTGCATCTGCGCGCCTTGGCCGAGGCGCATGAGGCGCGCGGCAGCGTCGGTCGCGGGCGCATTGCAGGGTCGATGGGGCCGCTGGTGGCCACCTACCGCCCCGAAGTGACCCAAGCCGTTGACATCGCCGCGCCAAAATACGCCGAAATCGCCCGCATCCTTGGCCCGCATGTCGATATGATCCTGTGCGAAACGATGGCCTCGGTCGAAATGGCGCATGGGGCTGCTTTGGGCGCGCAGGCGTCTGGCAAACCTGTTTGGCTGTCGGTCAGCGTAGACGATCATGATGGATCGCGCTTGCGGTCTGGCGAACTTATCACTGATTTGGCCCGCATAACGCAGGCGCTGCCAATTGCCGCCGTGTTGGCCAACTGCTCGGTTCCCGAAGCGATGGGCGATGCGATGGCGGGGCTGAAAACGCTTGGCCTGCCCTTTGGGGCCTATGCCAATGGCTTTACCCATATCTCAGGTAACTTCCTAAAAGATGCGCCCACGGTCAAGGAACTGACCCATCGCCACGATCTAACCCCCGAAAAATATACCGAATTTGCCATGGCTTGGGTGGGTATGGGGGCAACCATTGTGGGCGGGTGCTGCGAAGTGGGGCCTGCCCATATCGCCCATTTGGCCGCCAGCCTGCGCGCTGCTGGCCATACCATCGCGTAATGCTGCCGCAATTTGTCTATGACCCGCCCGATGTGCCGCTGGATATCGTCTATGAAGATGCGGCGATTATCGTGGCGAACAAACCTGCGGGGCTGCTGTCGGTTCCGGGTAAGAATGCAGGGCGCGAAGACTGCCTGATCGCCCGCCTGCAAGCCGCGCGTTGGGACGCGCTTTTGGTGCACAGGCTTGACTGCGACACATCGGGCCTGATTATCTTTGCCCGCACCAAACAGGCGCAGGGGTTTCTGGGGGCCGAGTTTGAAAAACGCCGTACCGAGAAAACCTATATTGCCCGCATTTGGGGTGTGCCCGATGCCGGCGAAGGGCTGATCGATTTACCCATTGGCCCCGATTGGGCCGACCGCCCGCGCCAAATGATTGACCATGACAATGGCCGCCCATCGCAAACCACGTATCGCGTGATTGCAGATGACGGTGCGACCGCGCGGGTCGAACTGATGCCCAAAACAGGCCGCAGCCACCAATTGCGCGTTCATATGCAGGCGCTGGGCCACCCGATTTTGGGCGACCCAATTTATGCCAGCGGCGCGGCGCTGGATTTTCCCCGCCTGATGCTGCACGCCCAAACATTGGCGCTGCATCACCCCTTTAGCCAAGAATGGGTCAGCTTTAGCGTGCCCGCGCCCTTTTAACGTCAAATTTCTGTTAAGCTTGGCACTGTAGGGTTGCGAAAATATCCGCGAGGGCCGCCTATGTATTTGCTGAACAATTTCTTTTCGCTGCGCTATGCCGCCTTTACGGGGGCGCTTGGGGTGCTGGCGGCGGCATCGGTGCTGCTGTTGGTTGCCCCGCAGCATGGCTGGATTGTTTGGCCGATTTGGGCACTCGCCTTCGCCCTATCCTTGTTGGGCATTTATGATTTAACGCAAAAGCGCCACGCGATTTTGCGCAACTATCCCATCGCGGCAAACCTGCGTTTTTTGCTGGAATCGATCCGCCCCGAAATGCGCCAGTATTTCTTTGAGGGCGAGAAAGACGGCGCGCCATTTCCGCGCGACAAGCGGGCAATTGTCTATCAACGCGCAAAAAAGGAATTGGACAAACGCCCCTTTGGCACGATGTACGATGTCTATGCGCCGCAGTTTGAATGGCTGCATCATTCCATCGCGCCAGCCCCTGCCGCGCCTGTTTCAGATCTGCGCGTGACCATTGGCCAAGGCCCGCGCGCCTATTCGGCGTCGTTGCTGAACATTTCAGCTATGAGCTATGGGGCCTTGTCGGCCAATGCCATTCGCGCGTTGAACAAAGGCGCGCAGGCGGGGGCGTTTTTTCATGACACGGGCGAGGGTGGGGTATCGCCCTATCACCGCGAATTTGGCGGCGACTTGGTGTGGGAACTTGGGTCGGGTTATTTCGGCGCGCGCAGTGCGGATGGTGGGTTCGATCCCGCCCGTTTTGCGGATGCAGCGGCGGATGACCAGATCAAAATGGTAGAATTGAAACTGTCGCAAGGGGCCAAACCTGGCCATGGCGGGGTGCTGCCAGCGGCAAAAGTTACGGCGGAAATTGCCGCCATTCGCGGCGTGCCCATGGGGGCGGATTGTGTTTCCCCCGCGCATCATGCGGTGTTTTCCACGCCGATTGAATTGATGCATTTCATCGCCAAAATGCGCGATATGTCAGGCGGTAAACCTGCGGGGTTCAAACTGTGCATCGGTCATCGGTGGGAATTTATGGCCATGTGCAAGGCGATGCTGGAAACGGGCATCACCCCCGATTTCATTTTGATTGATGGGAAAGAGGGTGGCACAGGCGCGGCCCCGTTGGAATTTATGGATCATGTCGGAACGCCGCTGCGCGATGGGCTGAACTTTGCCCATAACGCCCTGCGCGGCGTGGGACTGCGCGATAAAGTGCGGCTGGGCGCGTCGGGCAAAATCACTTCGGGGTTTGATATGGCGCGGGTCATGGCGCTGGGGGCCGATTGGTGCAATTCGGCGCGCGGGTTTATGTTTGCCGTGGGCTGCATTCAGGCGCAATCATGCCACACGGGCGCATGCCCCACAGGGGTTGCCACCCAAGACCCTGCGCGCGGCCGCGCCATTGATGTGCCCAGTAAATCTGATCGCGTGGCATCGTATCACCGCAACACCTTGATTGCGCTATCGGAACTGGTCGCGGCAGCGGGCCTGCCGCACCCGCGCGATTTGCGCGGCGCGCATTTCTTGCAGCGCTCGCGCGCGGATATGGTGGTGGGGCTAGATCAGATTTACCCGCAAATGCAGATGGGCGAATTGCTGACAGCGCATGACCCCGCTTCGGTGTTTGGCGCAGCCTTTGCCGCCGCATCCGCCCACACTTTCGCGCGGCAGGGCTAACTGCGCCCTTGCCCTTGGCGCATACGTTCCTCCAGCCTGCGCAGCGCAAGGCTTAAGGAAATTGTGATCGTCAAATACAGAAGGGCCACCACATTATAGGTTTCAAAATACCTAAAATTGCCCGCCGCCAGCACTTTGCCCAATTGCGTGATGTCAGACACGCCCAGCACCGAGACAAGGGACGAATCCTTAACCATCGCCACAAAATCATTCCCCAACGGCGGCAGTATGGTGCGCAGCGCTTGGGGAAAGATGATGTGGCGAAAGCGTTGCCAGCCGTTTAGGCCCAGCGCCTGCGCCGCCTCGATCTGGCCCTTATCCACTGACAAAAGACCTGCGCGAAAAATTTCCGCTAAAAAGGCAGAATAGGCAATGGTCAGGGCAATAATGGCCCGCGCGATCAGGGGAAAGTCGCGGGTGCGCCACGGATCAAGGCCAAACCAACTGCCCACCCAGTTGACCGCCACCACCAGCGCGGGGGCGGCGGCAAAGGCGATATACAAAAGCAGCACCATAATCGGAATGCCGCGCACCACCTCGATATAAAACCGCGCTGATTGGCGCAGGAACATCCAGCGCGACAATCCTGCCACTGCCAGCGCCAGCCCAATGGCGCAGGCCGAAGTATAGGCAATCACCGCAACAAAGGCCGTCACCGCAATGCCCTGCACCAGCGTAGACATCACATCGGCGTAGATTTGGTTGGCCCAAACCTCATAAAACAACCACAACACAAGCCCTACGAGCAAGATCAGCCAATAGGGCCGCTCGCCCGCCGCGCCTTGTGGGTTTTGCGGATTGGGGGCGGTCATATCGCCGCCGCCCAAACGCTGTTACTGGCCCATTTTATAGTCAAGGAACCACTTTTTGTTCAGCGCATCAATCGTGCCATCTGCCTTTAGCGCGGCAATGGCGGCGTTCATTGGCGCGACCAAATCGCTGCCCTTGGGGAAGATAAAACCGAAATCTTCGGTCCCCAGCTTTTCGCCGATAATCTTCAATGCGCCGCCCGATGCGTCAACATAGCCCGCGCCAGCGGTGCCATCGGTGAGCAGCAAATCAACATCGCCTGCTTTCAACGCCTCGACAGTGGCGCCAAAGGTTTCAAACAGCTTGATGCGCGGGTTCGCTTCGTTGCCATCCAACACGTTGTAGACGCCCACATAAAATGGCGTTGTGCCAGGCTGGGCGGCCATCAGCAAATCTGGGTTGGCGGCAAAGCTGGCCGCATCGGTAAAGCGCGCCTCATCGCCGCGCACCATCATCACCATTTCCGATGTCATGTAGCTGTCAGAAAAATCGACCTGTTCTTTGCGGTCATCGCGAATGGTGATGCCCGTCATGCCCAAATCGAACTGGCCTTCCGACACGGCAGGGATCATCGCATCCCACGAGATGTTTTCGTATTTGACGGTTGCATTCAGACGCTTTGCCATTTCGGCCATCGCGTCATATTCCCAGCCAATCGCAGCGCCGCTGGAATCCAAAAA
>CAXNEP010000065.1:0-9056 GCA_964200865.1 Cypionkella sp.
ACAAGGCCGACGCGGCTGACCACAACGGTAAAATCGCGCAGCAATGCAAACCCGATGCCCGGATATACGCGCGATTGTTCGGCGGCATAGGATCCAAGGATATTATAGCCAAGCGCCAGCCGCCCATCAGACACACGGGTGATGATATCTTGCGATGTGGGAAAAACCTGCACCCCCGCCGCGCCCATCGATCTGATCAGCGACCAAATATCGGTGAAATGTTCCAAATCGCGGGCCAGATATAAATAGCCCACGGCGCTGGCCTGAATATCATAGGTGCCAATCTTACCCCCGCCCAAAGGCGCAGGCGGCTGGGCGGCAAGCCATTCCATCAACTCCAGCCGCGATGTGGGCGGCCCGTTTGGAAAGCTGGGCTTGTGATAGACCAGCACCGCAGGTTCCAGCGTAAGGGCAAAGGCGGTATCTTGCCATTTCGCCCAAGGGGGCCAAAACGGCGCAGCTTGCGGGGTGACAGGCAGGCCGTACCCATCATTTGCCAGTTTCATTTGCAAATCCATGCCTGATGAAAACACAAAATCTGCCGAAGGTTGGCCTGCATCTGTCTCTCGCATCACACGGGCCGCAATATCGGCGGCCAGCATATCCTCATAGGTCACGGACAGGGTAGGGTTTTGCGCCTGAAACGCCGCAATCAGCGGGGCTGCGCGCGGGGCATCTAAGGTGGAATAAATCACCAAATTGCTTTGCGCGGGCGGCAAAGGCGCATCAAACACCACCAGTTCGGCCCCTGCCAGCGCGGGCCACAGGGCACAGATCACGGCAAGGCTTTGCGCCAGCGGGCGGAAGTGGCATATCATACCCAATTTCTGCCCCATCGCGCCCGTTTGCACAATATTTGTATTTGCCCCCGCGCTGCATTAGCCTGCCGCGCAGAGAGGGATCATGCGTATTCTGCTGGTGGAAGATGACCGCGCCTTGCATAGCGCGCTGCTCGCGCTGTTGGTGCAAAGCGGCTATGCCGTGGACGGGGTGCATGATGGCGCTTCGGCCGAAGCCTTGCTGCGCGCGGAAAGTTTCGATCTGGTGATCTTGGATTTGAACCTGCCGCAAATGGACGGGCTGGATGTTTTGCGCGCCATGCGGGCGCGACAAGGGGGCGCTGCGGTGATGATTTTAACCGCGCGGGGCAGCAGCGATGACCGTGTGCGCGGCCTTGATCTGGGCGCGGATGATTACCTTGCCAAGCCCTTTGACGTGCGCGAGTTTGAGGCGCGGGTGCGCTCGCTTTTGCGCAGGCAGGCGGGGCTGCGCGCCTCCACCATTTCGCTTGGCGCGCTGGCGCTGGATTTGACCACGCGCCAATTTTCGGCCTATGGCGCGGCGCTGGATATCCCGCCGCGCGAACGGGCGCTGCTGGAATTGCTGGTGATGCGCGCGGGAAAAGTCGTCGCGAAAGAGGCGATTGTGCAATCGCTCACCTCGCTGGACGATATTCTGTCTGACAATGCGATTGAACAATATATCTCGCGCCTGCGCCGCCGTATTGCGCCCTTGGGGCTGGAATTGCGCACCGTGCGCGGCATTGGTTATTTGCTGGACAAAGGCAGCGACGTGGCATGAGCGCCCCCGCCTATTCGCTGCGCCGAAGGCTGCTGTTGTGGCTGTTTATGGCCACGGCGCTGCTGGGCCTAGCCGCGCTGGGCGATACGTGGCGCGAGGCCATGCGCACCGCACAAACCGTGTCTGACCGCGTGCTGTTCGGATCAGCCTTGGCCATTGCCGAGAAGGTCAGCTTGGATGAAACAGGCGTTCTGGAGGTAGATATCCCCTATTCATCATTGGAAATGCTAACCTCAACCGCGCAGGACAAAGTGTTTTACCGCGTCGAAGGGCCAAATGGTGCCTTTCTGTCAGGCTATACCGATTTGCCCCTACTGAACCCTGCCGTGGGCGAGGCTGCTTTTGCCGATGGCCAGTTTGGGAATGTGGCCATTAGATCTGTCACGCTGGCGCGGGTGATTTCAACAGGGGATCGCGCCTTGGTGTTTCGGGTGGCGGTGGCCGAATCTACCCGCGCGCGGCAGGCCTTGGCGCGCGAGATTTTGCTGCGCGCGGGGCTACGGCTGGGCGTGCTGGCATTGGCTGTGGCGGTAATTGTCTGGGCCGCTGTGACCGTGGCCCTGCGCCCCTTGCGCCAGCTTGGCGGGGCCATTGAAACCCGCAGCCCCGATGATTTGCGCCCTGTTACCCTTACCGCCCCGCAAGAGGTGGGGCCGCTGATTGGCGCGATCAACGGATTTATGGGGCGGCTGGACAGTGCCCTTGCCGCGCTGCGCCATTTTACGGGCAATGCCAGCCACCAATTGCGCACCCCCCTTTCCGTTGTGCGCACCCAACTTGCGCTGATGGAACGCGCGCAAAACCCAGCCCAAGCAAGCGCCGCGATGGATCAAGCGAAATCAGCCCTCACACGGGCCGAACGTGTTTTGGCACAGCTTTTGGTGCTGGCGCGGGTGGATGCCGCCCAAAGCGCGGGGGCTATGCACAGCGTTAATCTGGCCGAAACCGCGCGCCAGATCACCGCCGAAATGGTGCCCGCCGCCCTGCAAGCTGGTATTGATCTGGGATACGAGGGGCCAGACCATCTGCACGCGCAATGCGAGGCAGTTTTGCTGGGCGAGATGCTAAAAAATCTGATTGATAATGCAATTTCCTATGCAGGGCGCGGGGCAATTGTAACTGTGCGCTTGCAAGCTTTGCCCACGGGCGCTGTCCTTGCGGTGGAAGACAACGGGCCAGGTCTTGATCTGTCACGCGCGCCAAAGCGGGGCCAGAATTTGCGGCAAGACACGGCCAATACTGGCAGCGCGGGCTATGGGCTTGGGCTTGCGATTTGCGCTGAAATTTCCGCGCTGTTCGGTGCAGAGTTTCAGTTGCTTAGCGGGTCAGAGGGCCGCGGGCTGCGCGTTGAGGTGATTTTCCCCAAAGGCCAAATCGGGTCGCCCTGACGCGGTTATCTTTCTTATGCCGCGCCGCTGCTGCTATCTTCCCTAGGCCCGTTTTGGCTGCTAACGCTAACGTAACGGGCGGGGTGGGGATGGCGATGCAAGATCTTCCAGTTTTTCCAGACCTTAGGGGCGCTTCTGTGTTTATCACAGGGGGTGGGTCGGGCATTGGCGCGGCCCTGACCGAGGGATTTTTGCGCCAAGGGGCGCGCGTGGCCTTTTGCCAACGCAGTGATGGTGCGGCGTTTTGCGATGCGATGCAGGCCGCCACAGGAAATCGCCCGCTGTTCACCCCCGCTGATATCACTGATTTAGATGCGCTGAATGCCGCGCTGGCCGCAGCCGCCGCCGCGCACGGGCCAATTGCTGTGCTGGTCAACAACGCCGCCAACGATCAGCGCATGGGCACATTGCAGGTGGATGAGGCGTTCTTTGATGCATCCATTGCGGTCAACCTGAAATCTTATTTCTTTGCCTCAAAGGCCGTTATCCCTGCCATGCAGGCTATGGGCGGCGGCGCTATCGTGAACTTTTCGTCGATCAGCTACATGATGGCGACGGCGGGCTATCCTGTTTACATCGCCGCCAATGCCGCCATTACGGGCCTGACGCGCACTTTGGCGCGAGAATTTGGCGCAGGCCGCATTCGCGTGAATGCACTCGCCCCAGGCTGGGTGCTGACACAAAAGCAAAAGGACTTGTGGGTTACCCCCGAGGGGCTGGCCGCGCATTTGGCGCAGCAATGCCTGCCCGATGCGCTAGAGCCGCAAGATATCGTCGGCGGCTGTTTGTTTTTGGCAAGCAAAGCATCCCGCGCCATGACGGGGCAAGTTTTGGTGATTGATGGCGGCGTGGTGCATAGCGGATGAAACCCATTTGGATAGCGATTGACTGGGGCACGACCAACCTGCGCGGTTGGGCGATGGGCGATGCTGGAATTATGGCCGAAGCCAGTTCTGACAAAGGCATGGCCAGCCTGAAACCTGCCGAGTTTGAGGCAGCGCTGCTGGATATGATCGGCCCTTGGCTGGCAGGCCATACGGGCGCGCCAATTCCCGTTTACGCCTGCGGGATGGTGGGGGCGCGGCAAGGCTGGGTCGAGGCCCCCTACCGCGCCGTGCCCTGCGCGCCCGTTCATGGCGGCGAATTGATGGCCGTTCGCGTGCAAGACCCGCGCATTACCGTGCAGATCGCTCCGGGCTTGTCACAAGCCAAACCCGCCGATGTGATGCGCGGCGAAGAGACGCAAATTGCGGGCGCGCTCGCGCTGTATCCTCAGTTTGACGGGGCCATGTGCCTGCCCGGAACGCACAGCAAATGGGCGCAGGTTTCTGCGGGCGAAGTTGTGTCTTTTCAAACCTTTATGACGGGCGAGATGTTTGCCCTGCTGTCTACCCAGTCTGTTCTGCGCCTTGGCATGGGCGGGGATGGTTGGGACGATACCGCCTTTGATACGGGCGTGGCCGAAGGCATGGCGCGCCCCGAACGGCTGCCTGCCAGCCTGTTTCGCCTGCGCGCCGAAGGGCTGCTTGCGGGCCTGACCGCTGATACCGCACGCGCGCGCCTGTCTGGCCTGCTGATTGGGGCCGAATTGGCGGTTGCCCGCGCCTATTGGCTGGGCATGGATGTGGCGCTGATCGGGTCATCCAAAACCACGCCGCTCTATGCCCGCGCGCTGGCGGCCCAAGGGGTAACTGCGCGCGCGCTGTCTGTGACCGATTGCACACTTGCGGGGCTAACCCGCGCCGCTGGCCATTTGGCAAAGGATAAATCATGACCCGCAACCTGATCGCCATTTTGCGCGGGATAACCCCGCCCGAAGCCCTGCCCATTGCCGAGGCGCTGATTGACGCTGGGATCACCACCATCGAGGTGCCGCTAAACTCGCCCCAGCCGATGCAATCGATCGGCGCGATGGTGCGCGAATTTGGGTCGCGTGCCATGATCGGTGCAGGCACAGTACTTACAGGCGCGCAGGTGCAGGAATTGGCCGATGTGGGCGGGCAGATTGTGGTATCCCCAAATGTCGATGCCGAGGTTATCGCCAAAACCCGCGCGCTGGGCCTGCAAAGCTGGCCCGGTATCATGACCCCGACCGAGGCCTTTGCTGCGCTGAAAGCAGGGGCAACGGGTCTGAAACTGTTTCCGGGGTCCTTACTTGGCCCCGATGGGCTGAAAGCCATTCGCGCCGTACTACCAACTGGAACGCAGGTTTATTCCGTGGGCGGCGCGGGGCCTGATAACTTTGCCGCATGGCGCAGCGCGGGGGCCAATGGGTTTGGCATTGGCACGGCGCTGTATGTGCAGGGATTATCCGCTGCCGAAGTTGCCACCCGCGCCCGCGCGATTGTGGCGGCCTATGATAAGGCAATGGCATGATTTTCGATTCCCGCACGTGCGAGTTGGGCGAGGGCCCGCTGTGGCACCCCAAGCGGGGGCAGCTGTTTTGGTTTGATATTCTGAACAAAAAGCTGCTGACGCAGGCGGATGGGGCCACGCAGGAATGGCAGTTTAACGAGATGTGTTCGGCGGCAGGTTGGGTCAGCGAAAGCGATTTGCTGATCGCCGGCGAAACGCAGCTGTTCCTGTTCAATCTGGATACCGCCGCCCAGCGCCATGTTGCGCCGCTAGAGGCGGAAAACACCGTCACCCGTTCCAACGATGGCCGCGCAGACCCGCAGGGCGGGTTTTGGATTGACACGATGGGCAAGCGCGCTGAGAAAAACGCAGGCGCGATCTACCGCTATTATCGCGGCGAGGTTCGCAAGCTTTATGGCGAGATTACCATTTCCAACGCCATTTGCTTTGCCCCAAATGGCAAGACAGCCTCTTTCACCGATACTGTCACCGCCAAAGTCATGCGGGTGGCGCTGGACGCGAACGGATGGCCAGAAGCCACCCCGCAAGTTTATTTGGATTTGCACACCAATCCTGACGGCGCGGTTATTGATAGCGCAGGCAATATGTGGCTGGCCGAATGGGGATCATCGCGCGTGGGCTGTTATGACCCATCGGGTGCGTTGATTGGGCAGGCGGATTTTGACGCGCCCAATACGTCTTGCCCTGCCTTTGGCGGGGCTGATCTGACCACGCTGTACTGTACCACGGCGCAACAAGACATGGACGCGGCCGCCCGCGCAGCCCATCCCAAATCGGGCATGGTTTTTGCCGCCCTTGGCGCAGGCAAGGGCCAAGCCGAACATCAGGTGATCTTATGAAACGCACGTTAGGTGTCTGCTATTACCCCGAACATTGGGAAGAATCGCAATGGGCCGTTGATGCCGCCCGTATGGCCGAGGTGGGCCTGACATGGGTGCGCATTGGCGAATTTGCTTGGTCGCGGATGGAACCTAACCACGGCCAATATGATCTGGACTGGCTAGACCGCGCCATTGAAACGCTGGGGGCTGCGGGGCTAAAGGTGGTGCTTGGCACCCCAACCGCCACGCCGCCGCGCTGGATGCTAACGCGCCACCCCGACATGCTGGCCTTTGACAAAATGGGCAATCCGCGCGGTTTTGGCTCGCGCCGTCACTACGATTTTGCGCATCAAGGGTATCGCCTTGAGTGCGCCCGCATTACGGAGGTTTTGGCCAAACGCTACGGCAAAAACCCCCATGTCGCCGCATGGCAAACCGATAACGAATATGCCTGCCACAACACGGTGCTGTCCTATTCGCCCACCGCATTGGCCGCGTTTCGCAACTGGTTGGCGCAGAAATACCAATCCCCCCAAGCCCTGAACCGCGCTTGGGGCAATGTATTTTGGTCGATGGAATACGCCAGTTTTGACGAGGTGGGCCTGCCCAACCTGACAGTGACCGAGGCAAACCCCGCCCATGTGATGGATTTTCGGCGCTTTGCATCGGATATGGTGGTGGAATTCAACCGCATTCAAACCGACATCATCCGCGCCCATTCGCCCGCGCCCATTGCGCATAACTACATGGGGCAAGTCACTGATTTTGATCATTTCGCGGTAGGCGCTGATTTGGATATCGCCTCGTGGGATGCCTATCCTATTGGCTTTTTGTCAGACCGCGTTGTCGCCAGCGCCGAATATAAGCGCCGCTTTTTGCGCCAAGGCGACCCTGATTTTCAGGCCTTTCATCACGATCTGTACCGCGCTGTGGGGCGCGGCCGCTGGTGGATTATGGAACAGCAACCTGGCCCCGTAAACTGGGCGCCATGGAACCCCGATCCGCTGCCCGGCATGGCGCGGCTTTGGGCGCATGAGGCCTTTGCCCATGGCGCAGAAGCGGTGTGTTATTTCCGCTGGCGGCAAGCCCCCTTTGCCCAAGAACAAATGCACGCAGGCCTGCTGCGCCCCGATTCTGCCCCCGCCCCCGCCTATCA
Organism: Cypionkella sp.; assembly: GCA_964200865.1. Taxonomy (GTDB): domain Bacteria; phylum Pseudomonadota; class Alphaproteobacteria; order Rhodobacterales; family Rhodobacteraceae; genus Cypionkella. The sequence goes on from CAXNEP010000065.1 coordinate 7,323, forward strand.
CGAGGCGATGGAGGTTGCGCGCGAACTGGCGGCCATGCCGCAGATGGGCACAGCACAGGCCAAGATTGGTCTGGTGTTTGATTATGCGTCAGATTGGGCGTGGCAAACCCAGCCGCAGGGCCGCGATTTCAGCTATTTCAGGCTGGTGTTTGAAACCTATCGCGGGTTGCGGCGTTTGGGGCTGAATGTGGATATTTTGTCGCCAGATACATCCGATCTTTCGCCCTATGCTATCGTGCTAGCCCCTGGGGTGGCGACGTTGTCCGATGTATTTATGGCCGCGCTGCGCAGTTATAACGGCCTGTCGCTGATTGGCCCGCGCACCAACAGCAAGACCGCCGATTTTGCCATTCCCGTGCCGCTGCCGCCAAACCTACCGAATATGAATGCCACGGTCGCCCGCGTCGAATCTATGCCGCCTGATTGCACAGAACCGCTGGCGCATGGCGGGGCCTTTGTGCATTGGCGCGAAAAGGTGGAAACGACGGCCGATGTGGTCGAACACACAGTTGATGGTTGGCCCGCGCTGATAAAATCGGGCGGCTTGCATTATTTGGCTGGCTGGGCAGATGAGGCCGCCCTGACGCGGATTTTGGGCGATTTATGCGCCCAAGCGGGGGTTGAGACGACCCCCCTGCCCGAAGGTCTGCGCCTGCGCGACAGCGCCACGCACCGCTATTTGTTCAACTACAACGCCTTTGCGGTGGAATGGGATGGCCGCACAATTCCACCCGCTGGGGTGGATTGGCAGCCGCTTTAGCGCCGCTTGCCCAATGGTTAAGCGCAGATACGGGGTTGACAGGCCAATGGCCTTGGCGGACGCTGTACGCATAATGACAAAGATGGTGTGCGCGATGCGCGCGGCGGAATGGCCAAAGATATTGCAACAAAGCGATCGCCCGCAGCAACGCTGCGCTGGCGATTGTTGGCCGCGCAAACCCGAATTCGGCGGCGCGCCCGGCCCGCGATAGTGCGCCTAAACCGCCCCGCGCCCGCCTTGGGCCCATTCAAACCAATTTAGTATGAGGCTGCTATGCCCGGAAATATGACCTTAGACCAATTGAAAACCGCCGTATCCAGCGGTGAAATTGACACTGTAATTGTCGCCCTAATCGATATGCAGGGCCGCCTGATGGGAAAACGCTTTCACGCGCAGTTCTTTGTGGATGGGGGCCATACCGAAACCCACTGCTGCAATTACTTGTTGGCCGTGGATATGGAGATGAACCCAGTTCCCGGCTATAAATCGGCAGGCTGGGAACAGGGCTATGGCGATTATGCGCTGCGCCCAGATTTGGCAACCTTGCGCCGCATTCCGTGGCTGCCTGCCACCGCACTGGTTTTGGGCGATTTGGTTGATCATCATTCGGGCGAAGACATTCCCATTTCTCCGCGCGCCGTGCTGAAGCGCCAAGTCGCCCGCGCCCGCGCGATGGGGTATGAGCCGATGATGGCGACCGAGCTGGAATTCTACATCTTTGAAAACAGCTATGAAAACCTGCGCGATGGCGGACTGCGTGCGCTGGCGCCAATCAGCGCCTATAACGAAGATTACCACCTGTTCCAAACCACCAAGGAAGAGGGCCTGATGCGTGCCGTGCGCAATGGGCTATATGGCGCAGGTATCCCGATTGAGAATACCAAGGGCGAGGCTGATGCAGGCCAGCATCAGGTAAACTATAAATACTCCAACGCCTTAGACACCGCTGACAATCATGTGATTGTCAAACAAGG
>CAXNEP010000066.1:0-8929 GCA_964200865.1 Cypionkella sp.
CGGCAGATGCCCATGCCAGAATGGCGGCGCTGGCCACCAGTTTGCTAAACTTCATCGGTCTTCCTCCCGTTGGGTTTCATGTGTAAAACATTGGTAGGGCGCATTTCGGCAACCGAGGCGCGCCACAGCACAGGCCCTGCTACACAAACAGGGCTTTGGGTTGGCGGGGGGGCGCTGGTTTGCGCCTCCTCTCCCGCTATCAGGGACAACAAACGCTCGCCCGCGCGAACGCCCATTGCATTATAAGGCAAATCTACCGTGGTCAGCGGCGGATACAGGGTTTCGGCAATGACGCGGTAATTGTCAAAGCCTGCAACGCCAATCTCGTCTGGCACGCGGCGGCCCATGGTGCGCAAAATACCGTACACCATCAGCGCCATTTGATCGTTGCCGCAGCAAATCACTGTGGGCGGGTTGGCAAGGCGCAACATGCGGTCAATCGAATCCCACAGCAGTTGCGGCCCCGCTTCGGGCAGATCAAAATTCGTATGGGCAAAAAGGGCGGGATCATAGGGAATGCCCGCCTCGGCCAGCGCCTCGCGGTAGCCTTGGGGGCGCAATTGGCCTGCCACCATATCGGCACGCAGCGCCAAATAGCCAATGCGGCGATGGCCAGCACCAATCAGGCGGCGAACAAGTTCGTATTGCCCGCGCTTATCATCGGGCAAAATGGCAGGCGTGCCTTTGGTGTCAAAACAGTTGACCAGCACCAGCGGCGTATCTTCGGGAAGCTGGGGCAGCGATACTTCTTGGTGGTATTCTGCCACATAAATCAGCCCCTCGACGCGGTGCGACAGGAAGGTATCAATCAGCGGGGCCACGCGGTCTTGCCGCCCTGCGGTATCGGCGATCATCACTGTCATGCCGCTGGTTTCCAGCGCGCGCTGGATGCCCTGCACGATGAACAAATCGGGCAGGCCCTGCTGTTTGTGGTTCAGCCCCGTGGTCGAAATCGCCCCCGTAATCAGCCCGATAATTCCAGATTTTTGCGCCCGCATCATGCGCGCCGCGTTCGAACGCACAAAGCCAAGGGCGCGCATAGCCTCTTCTACCGCCGCGCGGGTTTTATCCCCTACAGGCCCATCGCCGTTCATCACACGGCTGACAGTTTTAGGCGATACGCCAGCATGTTTGGCGACATCGTAAATGGTAGCCATTGATCCCCCCTTTGGCCAGCCGATCAGGCTGCGCCGATACCCCTGCCCTTTGCCTAGCCCCCTCTCCCAAGGGTTATGCCGACTCAGTGACACCGATATCATGACATCGGTGTCATAAATGGAAGCAGGTTGTCAAATGGTTTTTCGACTCTGCTGCTTTTGCGGGCGAAATCGTTGGCCCAAGCGCGGCTTTTGGCAATGCCGCTTGGCTTAGGCGCGGCGGCGCAATGGAAGAGCCACCACCACCATCAGGCCTGCAAGGGCTGCAACGCCCCAGAACAGCCCACCATTTTCCCATAGGGTCATAGTTTGCGCGTTGTAAAGCGGCCCCAACATGGCCGCGATGGCATAGATGGTGCCAAACCCCATATTCGCGTGCAGCAGGTCTTCGCCCTGAAACTGCGCGGCCAAATAGCTAAGCCCCGCGATATACAGCGCCCCAAACGCCGCCCCGCAGACCATCAACAGCGCCAAAAATTGCGCCTGTTGCGCGGGATCGACCAAAGCGACGGCAACCATGCCCAGCGCGCCAAGGCTGGCGGCAATGGCAACCATGGGCCGCGCACCAATGCGGTCGGTGGCCATTCCGCCCGCTATCGGCCCTATCAGCGCGCCCAGCAGTGATACGGTGACCGCGCTGCTTGCCAGACCTTCGCCCATGCCCTGTTGCAGAACATATACGGGCAGCATGGCGGCGGGCAAATCCTCGTACACGCCATAGGTGAAGACTGCCATCGCACTAAGCGGTGCGGCCCAAGCGAAGGCGGTCAGTTTGGCGAGGTTATAGGATTTTGGAGCCAAGATTTGTGGCACAATCGGCCACAAGAATCCCACCAGAAAAATTGCCAAAAGCCCCGCCATCACGGCGCCAAACTGAACCATATCATTTTGCAAAACGGGCAGCAGTAATGAGCCCAAAATCAACCCGCCAAGGAACATCACATTATAAAAACCCAGCCATCGCCCGCGCGCGTGGGGCGGTGCAGTGGCGGTAATGGCATATTCAATGCATCGGAAAAACAACCCCATTGCGCCGCCAAAGACAAACCGCAGACCCACCCAAACGGGCGGCGATTGTACCAGCCAAAACCCCGCCCATGCCAAGACCGCTGCGCCAAGCAGGCAAAGCGTTAGCGCAGGCAGGGACATTTTGCGCAAAATCACGGGGATCAGCGGGGTTCCAATCAACCAACCCAGCGCAGGCATCGCGGCAATAAGGCCAATGATCTGCGTCGAAGCCTCCATATCAACCAGCGCGAATGAGAGCAGCGGAAAGCTAATTCCATAGGCTGTGCTGAGGAGAAAAACTTGTGGAAACAGTCGATAAGCACTGATCATGCGTTAAAATCCAGTTGCACAAAATAAACCGCCCGACAGGCGTGGGCTAAGCTAGCAAGCAGGGTTGATTTATCCAAGAATTAATTTCTAGAAAACCCAGCGTTGCAGATTTGATGTGCCAGCATTTCAAATTTAAATCTAGACTTTTCAGAAGCTTGTTCAAGGAAACGCGCAAAGGCCAACCTTATGGGGAAATATCCCCATTGATCTGCCATCTTACTCTTGCTTTAAGAGATGGTTCGGTAAGGTGCTTGCTGTGTGAGGGTCAATCCTAGGATGATATTTCGCTTTGCTTGCGCGCCTGGGCAGGGTAGTTTGTTGGTGAATAGGGTAATGGTCCGACGAAGACGTCAGGCATGTGTCGCGGCGGCACAACTTTCAGCTGATCGCAAACGCGTCCGCACTTGCTGCACAAAGTCGTTACAATCCTTGCGTTAGTGACGCTCATCGCCATAAAAATGGCAAAGACGAACAGTTTTTCTTGGGGTTTTATGCCAAAGCAACATCACTCCAAACTTGCGAAGTTTTCCGAAGATTTGGCCCGCAAGGGCGATCCTTTTGAAAAATTCGATGCCTTCCTAAAGGACTTTGGCGTCAAGGGGTTTTCCTACGGCTTTGCGGTGCTGCGCGCCGAGATGGCGCGCGAAGATCGCACAAAATCGGTCTTCTTTACCCATAGCTTTTCGCGGCAATGGGAAGATGAAGTTGGGTCTGGCCCGTTTTTGGATTTAGACCCTGCTATCGATCAACTGATGAATGGCGCGACCATTTACGAATGGGCACCGCCCGACCTGCCCAAGCTGTTGCAAGACCTGCCCAAATTGCAGCGCCGCCAGATCGAGGCGGAACTGGATATGGGCATGAACTATGGCGTGACCCTGCCACTGATTGTGGGCAAGTCAGGGTTTTCGGGGATGGGCCTGTGGTTTGAAAATCTACCCTCTGCCGAGGCGTTTCGCAAAGAATGGGCCGAATTTGGCCCCACCTTGATGAGGGCGGGGCATTTACTGGATAGCTACGTGCGCAAAGATCATCCCAACCTGATGGTCGGCCTGTCTGGGCGCGAGATTGACTGCCTAAACCTGCTGCTGGGCGGGTATCGTGCGAACGAGATTTGCTTTAAGCTGGGGATTTCCGAAAAAACCTTGGAAAAGCATATTCTGCACGCGCGTACCAAGCTAAAGGCCCATACCCGCGATCAGGCTTTGGCCAAAGCAGTCCTTATGGGTCTGATAACGTTGTAAAAGATGGCCCCATGATGAACATTGCCCCCGCAATCGACCCGTTATTGTCATACTTTGCCACCAGCCTTGCGCAGGGCGCTGACCCTTTTGCGGCGTTAGAACAGGTTCAGGCCCAATACGGCGTGCGCGGGTTTCGATATGGCTATTTTCTGCTGAAAACAGATGTGGATTTGCCCAGCAAAACCAAACGTTATTTCACCGCCGATAATATGCCCGCCGAATGGCGCAACACCGTGGGTGCGGGCGAATTTGTGGATAATGACGTGGTGATTGACGCCATGGAAATGGGCGCGGAAAGTTTTGATTGGTTTCCGCCAGGCTTTCGCGATGTGATGCGCGCGATGACAACCGCCCAGCGCCGCCAAATCGAGGCAGAGCTGGATATGGGCATGATGTATGGCATGTCCCTATCTTTGGGCGGGGCGGCTGGGCAGTTTTCCAGTATGGGCATGTGGTTTGCAGACCAAAGCAGCCGCAGGGCCTTTGATCGCGATTGGCAGCATTTTGGCCCATCGCTGCATATGGCGGCGCAGGTGTTTGACACCCATCTGCGCAAAACCGCTCCCAACACGCTGATCGGCCTTTCCCCGCGCGAGGTGGATTGTTTGGCTTATCTTGTGTGCGGCCTGCGCCCAGCCCAGATCAGCGACCGATTGGGCATTTCGGAAAAGACCTTTGAAAAACATATCGGCAGTGCCAAAATCAAACTGCGGGCCCGCACGCGCGATCAGGCCGTTGCAAAGGCCATTGTTGCGGGGGTTTTGCCGCTATAATGCGCCCGTGTTTGCGCCGCCTTCAGTGGTGTATACACGGTGGCCTTTGCGGTGGCGCGGGGTAATGCCCAGCGCAACAATTGCCAAAAACAGTACCACATTTGCGGGCATTTCAAGGCTGAAATCCACCGTGCTATGCACCGCCTGCGAGATGATCACCGCAACGGCCGCCACGGGCAACGCATAATCAAAGGTGCGATTGCGAACCAGTTTCCACGCCCGCAGTAGGCATAAAGCGCACAGGATCATTGGGATAGACCCAACAATCAGCCCCAATTCAAACCAATGGCTTAGATAGGTGGAATGCGCGCGATCCCACGTTGTGATCGATGCCGTTGCATCCCCGCCAGCCCATTCAAAAGCGGGGCGGAACGCGTCGAAGCCAAAGCCAAGCAAAGGCCGCTGGGAGATTTGGGCAAGAACGGCGCGGTAAACCTCTGCCCGCCCGCCTGAATCGCGGTCAACAAAGAAACTGCGCCATGCCAAATCTTGCCCCACGGCGAAAACGCCGATCACCGCAAGGATCAACGCCACTGTCCCCGCGATAAGCAGGGCGCGCAGCAGTGATGAGCGCGCCTTGATCCGCATCAGCAAAAAGCAGATCACCATGCCAACGCCCGCTGCAAACACCCCCATGCGCGAAGCTGTGGCCAACAGCGCCACCCAAATCACCAGAACGCCCAGCCCCATCAGGGCCGCGTCCATCAGATCAGATGACACCAGCCCCTGCGCGCGGGCCTTACGCCGCGAGGGGTTGTCGACACGATCTTGCAGCAGCGAAAAGCCTAGCACCGCGCCCATGGCCAAGAACGAGGCAAAGGAATTGCGGTTTACGAATGTACCTGTTGCCACGCCCAAATAGGCAGATTTATCTGCGCCCCAGATATGAATATCGCCCAGCAGGTTAAGCGCGATCAGCGCCCAAACGGCATGCACCACAATTGCCCAGAATATCCATGTGCCCATGCTTTGCGCGCGCGATGTGCGGCCCGCCACTTCGATGGCCAGCAGCATGAACATTATATACCCAGCAAAGCGTAGCGCCGCCAAAACCGAGGCGCTGGGCAGCGCGCTGATATAGGGCTGGGTCAATTCGGCAATGCTTGGTGCTGCAGGAAATGCAATGTTAACGGGCAAGAACCCTTGCACCAGTGCCCAAACTGGCACAACCAAGGCTGCGGCAAACATGGGCCAAAACCGCCCCGCAATCAGCATGCGCGCGCGGTCAAGACGCCGCCCCATTGCCACATAAACACCAGCCGCCAGTGCCGTTAGGACAACCCAAGCCAGCCATAAAACGGGGCGGTTCATGCCAACGGGCACAGCGCACAGTGCCGCTGAGGCTACTATGTATCCTGCCGCATACCCGTTCATCCGCCGATAGGCCGCTTCGCCTGCGTCGGGTGCTGCGATGGCAATGCGCGCAGGCCGCCCTGTATCGACCAATTCAATATCGCGCTCGGCTTCAGTCAATGGGCCTGTCATTGCGATAACCGCCGTACCGCAGCCAGAAATTCCGCTTGCTGCCTTTCGGGCAGGCTGTTGATCACCGCTGTAATCGCTGGGCGCAATGCCAAGTCTTGGGCATACTGCCCCGCCAGCCAAGTCATGCCCGCAGGCGCAATCGACAGCCGCAACATATCACGCTGTAAGGCCGCCGATTCTTCGACACTTAGAACACTATAGTCATCGCCCCAAATCGCCGCACGACGCTGGGCATATTGCACGTTCCCGCCGCCTGTCATCTCCGACAGCAGCAATGCCGCGCGCGCCTGTGCGTTCTGCCCCATCTGGCGCAGCGAGACAGCCCTGATCAAATGCGCAAATGAAAAGGTTGGTGCGCTGATTAAGACCTGATCGGATAAGCTCAGGCAGGCCACTGCGACCTGTGACCGTTTGTCTTGGGGCTGCAGTAGCGTGATCAGTTCGGTCAGCGCAGCATCGCAGGCTGCGAACCTTTCATATACGCCTTCCACAGACGCCGCTGGCTGCGCCAAATTAGCCGCCGCGCCGCGATAAGGACCAAGGGCGCCTTGCACAAATGCTTTATGGGCGGAAAATTCTGGCGCAATATTCAACACGGCAAACAGGGCAGTTCCCGCTGCCGCGGCCGCCAACCCGCGCCGCGCCAAATGATCCCATTTGGCCGGCAAATACTGAAAACTGGCAAAACCGCCCACCCAGTCACCCCTATTGATCGCCCTATGGCAAAACACGCGCAAGGTGTAGCCTGCGTCGTTCTGTCTTGCCAAGCCTAATCAGCGGGTGCTGCCAATATTTTGGGCGCGGCGAAAGACACGTGGGGCGAATCGGTGCCAACTTTATTCAATCTTTGCGCGAATCGGTCGCAAAAACGCCGCGCAGTGCCCCATTTCGCGGTCTGCGTGGCGCAAACATGCGCAGAAACCTGCCGATTTTTTTGGCATCACTCGGATAATTCACGCTTAGGTTGTGCACGTAAAGCGAAAATTTATGCTTAACTCAATTTCTGGGGGAATTCACCCATAGTCTTTAGGCGCGTGTAGATGTAGTCGAAAGTATAGTCTATTTTAGTAAAGTTGGAACACTGCCATGTTCGACGCTGAAAGTGAATTTTCGTTACAATCGACAGCAGCAACTGTCCAGGTGCAGCCACAGTGGTTGCTGTACCGTGACTTTGGCAAACGCGCATTTGATTTGGCGTTCGTGGTGATGTTGTCGCCTTTGCTTTTTCCAGTTATTGCCCTGCTCGCACTGGCGGTGCGGCTGGACGGCGGCGCTGCCTTTTTCGGACACAAGCGAGTTGGAAAAGATGGAAAGACGTTCAAGTGTTGGAAGTTGCGCAGCATGGTTCCCGATGCAGAAGAGCGCCTGCGCACTTATTTGCTGGAGAACAAACAAGAACAAGAATTTTGGCAAGCGAACTTCAAGTTAGCTAATGATCCGCGCATCACCAGATTGGGTAGGTTCCTTCGCAAGACCAGCCTCGACGAACTTCCGCAGTTTTGGAATGTTCTTATTGGCGATATGTCCGTCGTTGGCCCGCGCCCAGTCACGCGCGAAGAAACGGCCCTGTATGGCAACGCAAAAGCGGTTCTGCAAACAGTTCGCCCCGGCATCACTGGGCTATGGCAAGTGTCGGGAAGAAATGCCGTTGACTATGACCACCGCATTGCTTTGGACGTTAAGTATCTAAGCGTTCTTGATTTTCGTGCTGATATTGGCATCATTTTCAGAACTGTCTTTGTGATGCTTAAACGGACGGGCGTGTAAGTTGCTCTTGATACAGCGGCGCTGCATAGGAAACCTCAGCCAAGCCGCGTAGGGCGAACAGGTCATTTGCATTGCGCCGCCTTGCAAGCCAGCTTTTTGAAAACTAAGCAAATATTACAAGAAAGCGACTTTTTAGTTTAGCCATGCTGTCCTCCCTTTTCCATCGCATGTTTCCCCCAACAGCTGGGACAAAAGCTGTAGCGCTATCATACCAATCGTTACCCAACGATGGCCGCAGCCTTTACGTCGTGGGCGATATACACGGATCGGCGGGGCTTTTGCGGCGGATCGAAGCTGCGATTATGGCCGATATGAACGGCCAGCCTGCGCAACTTGTGCTGCTGGGCGATCTGATTGATCGCGGGCCTGACAGCGCCGAAGTACTGGATCATATGCTGCGCCGCCCACCTGCGGGCCTGACGCGCTATGCGATCTTGGGCAATCATGAGGCGATGTTTTTGCGGTTTTTGGAAAACCCCGCCCAAGCGGGCGCGTGGTTGAATTTCGGCGGGCGGGAAACTTTGGCCTCTTACGGCATCGATCCGCACAAGTTCGCCGCGCTACCAGCCAAGCAACAACGCCAACAAATCGATGCGAATATCCCCGCAGTGCATCGTAACTTTCTGGCAGATTTGCCAGCCATTCTAACTTGGGGTGATGTGATTTTTGTCCATGCGGGGTTTGATTTTGCAGCGCCCATCGCAGCGCAATCCGAAGACACTATCTTGTGGGCGCGCGCGCCAACGGCGCGCGAACGGCTGCCACGTGGCACGATTTTAGTACATGGCCACTTTCCCAGTGATCTGCCCGATTTGACGCAGCCCGTCATCAACATGGATGTCGGGGCATATATCACCAATCGAGGGTGTATTTTGCATCTAGACCCATCAGGCAAGCGCAGATTGATCGAAATCTAATCAGCACAACTATAGCATTGACAGCGCAAACTTGCTATCTGACTTCAGTGTCAAAAGGATGAGTTCATGAGCAGCGAAAACACCTCTTTCGGCGATAATGTAGCCCATCCTGATATGGTTGACTTGCGCGGCATTTTGCTGCTGTTGCGGCGGCAAATCCGCCTAATTGCCTTGACTTCAGCTGTGATTTTGGGGCTGGCGTTGACATACCTGATCACTGCGACCCCAATGTTCACGGCCCGCACCTT
>CAXNEP010000067.1:0-8687 GCA_964200865.1 Cypionkella sp.
CGCACCCGCCTTGCCCAAGTGCCCGCAGCATTCTGGGTGGAAGGGGGCAATGCGACGGTGATCTGCTTCCGTTCGGTCGCGCAATATGTGTTCGACCTGTTGTGCCACGCCGCCAAAGCGGGAACCGAGATTTAGGTGCCAAACAGAACCAGCTTGGCCTTGACGTCTGCCATAAAACGCCACTTATAAGGGCAAGCCATATAACAGGAGATATCCGATGTCCTTCACCCTTCCCGATCTGCCCTATTCGCATGATGCGCTGGCCCCTTTGGGCATGTCGCGCGAAACACTGGAATTTCACCACGACATCCACCACAAGGCCTATGTTGATAACGGCAATAAGCTGATTGCTGGCACCGAATGGGAAGGCAAATCGCTGGATGATATCGTGCGCGGCACCTATGCAGCGGGCGCAGTGGCGCAATCGGGCATTTTCAACAATGCCAGCCAGCATTGGAACCACAACCTGTTTTGGGAAGTGATGGGGCCGGGCGAGGGCAAAGCAATGCCGGGCGATCTGGAAAAAGCGCTGGTCGAAGCGTTTGGATCGATCCAAAAGTTTAAGGAAGATTTCGCCGCTGCTGGCGCGGGCCAGTTTGGGTCTGGCTGGGCATGGCTGGTCAAAGACGCGGGCGGCGCGCTGAAAATCACCAAAACCGAAAATGGCGTGAACCCCTTGTGCTTTGGCCAAACCGCGCTTTTGGGCTGCGATGTGTGGGAACATTCGTACTACATCGATTTCCGCAACAAGCGCCCTGCCTATTTGACCAACTTCTTGGACAAATTGGTCAATTGGGAAGCGGTTGCAGCCAAGATGTAATTGGTTGAAATTGCTGATAAAGGCCCGCTTCGGCGGGCCTTTCTATTGGGCAACCCCCACAAACCCGCGAAAGGTAAAGGCGTGGTAGAACTGCGCCACATTGCCAAAACCTGCCCTGCGCATCAGGGCCATATCCTGATCAGGGGTTAGAATGGGCAGGGCGCGGCCCAAGGCCTGCGCGCCGTTCGCCAAACCTGGCCCCGCCACGCCATTATTCGCGGCAAAATCGGCAAAGAGGGGCAGCCACAGCCCCGCCTCGCCCGCAGGGATGCAGTGATGCGCCACCACCAGCGCCGATCCCACTTTTAGCCGCGCGCGCAGCGCCTGCAATGTGGCAAGCCGTTCCTCGCTGGGCAAAAAATGTAGCGTCAGCAGGCAAACCGCGCCATCGAACGGCCCCATAGGGGCATCTTCGATTTTGCCCTGCACGTAGGTGATGCGATCGGCAAAACCCGCACATTTGGAACGTGCCAAATCTAGCATCCCCTGCGATGGATCCACCCCAATAAACCGCCAATCAGGGCGGGCGGCGGCAAGGGCGGCCATTTCGTTCCCGCCGCCAGCGCCCAAAACCAGCACCGTGCCCGCGTCCATGTTCTGCGCCAGCAAAACCTGCGCCATGCGGTGCAGATCATCATAGGCAGGCACCATTTGGGCAGGGCAATAGGGCGCATGCGGTGTCATGCGCGCGGCAAATCCGCGACCGCCGCGCGAAAGCCCGCCACATCCTCGACCATCAAAAACAGCCCCCGCAAGGACGGCGCAGCAAAGCCTTGGTCAATGATATGTTCGATCAGGGCAAGCAGCGGGCCCCAATACCCCGCGTTATTGATTAAAATAATCGGCTTTTGATGCAGGCCAATTTGCGCCCATGTCAGCACTTCGAAAAACTCATCAAGGCTGCCCGCACCGCCCGGCAGAACGGCGATGACATCGCTTTGCAAAAACATCGTCATCTTCCGCTCGTGCATGTTTTCGGTCACGATAAATTCGGTCAAATCGCGCTTGCCAACCTCTAAGTCCAGCAAATGCTGGGGGATAACGCCCAAACATTTCGCCCCCGCAGCCATGGCCGCGCGCGCCACAATGCCCATCAGGCCCACATCCCCCGCGCCATATACCAGCCTTGCCCCCATATCGGCAATGGCCGCACCCAAATCGCGCGCGGCCTGCGCATGGGCGGGGTTTTTTCCCTCTCTTGCGCCGCAAAAGACACAGATCGACAGGCTTGTTTGGGCCATTGCACTTTCCTACGTGGTTTTGCAACAAAACATGATATTGTATTCGTCAATGTCTGGGATACTACAGACACGATAGAAACGATAGACAGGAGAGGGTATTATGGCGGGTATTTCTAACAATGCCGTGAAAATCGCGGCAGGGGCGGGCGTGGTTATTGCCGCCGTGATTGGTCTGTGGTTTGCCACGCAAAGCGCTCCGCCGCCTGCCGAACCGATTGCCGCAGCCGACCCTGCACCAGCTGCAGAACCTGCACCCGCCGAAGCTGCCCCAGCCGAGCCTTCAGAAGGCCAAGCCCCCGCAGCCGACCCTGCGCCTGCGGCCGAACCAGCACCCGCCGCGCCTGCGGCCGATGCTGCCCCCGCCGAAGCTGCCCCCGCCGAAGCTGCCCCAGCCGAGCCTTCAGAAGCCCAAGCGCCCGCAGCCGAACCTGCCCCCGCAGCCGAGCGCATCGCTCCCACGCTGGACGTTGTGCGCATTGAACCTGATGGGGCTGCCACCATCGCAGGCGCTGCCGAAGCGGGCGCGCGCGTGTCGCTGCGCATTGATGGGGCCGAGGCCGCCTTTGCCATATCAGATGGCGCGGGCGCCTATACCAGCCTGTTCACCCTTGCGCCGTCTGATAAGCCGCGCGTGCTGACAGTTCTGTCCAAGGCCACTGATGGCGTCGAAGTGGAAGGCACCGATAAGGTCGTGCTAGACCCAACCACCGCTGGTGCGGCGCTGACTGTCACAGATGCGGGCGTGGCTGTGGTGGATGCGGCCGATATTGCCAATATCACCATTGACACCGTCACCTACGACGGCGATCTGATCCGTATCGGCGGACGCGGCGCTGCGGGCGCGGTCGTACGTCTGTATGTGGATAATGTCGATACCGCATCGGCACCGATCATGGCCAACGGCAGCTTTAACGCCGATTTGGCAGGGGTTTCGGCGGGCGATCATACGCTGCGCGCCGATCAGTTGGACGCCAGCGGCAAAGTTACCTCGCGCTACGAGATGCAAATCACCAAAGCAGCCCCCGAGGCATTGGCCGCCGCCGCGCCCGAACCTGTGGTGGTTCAAATCGCAACAGGGGCAACGCTGTGGGCCATTGCCGAGGCGACCCTTGGCGATGGCCTTTTGTATATCCAAGTGTACGAGGCCAATAAGGACAAGATTAAAGACCCTAACCTGATCTATCCAGGCCAAGTCTTTACGATTCCTAGCGCGCAATAGCGCCCCGACACTTGTGCGCAAATGCAGTGCCCTCGCCATGGCGGGGGCACTGGCATTTCCCGCCGAAGGGGCATAGGTAGGGGGCAACCAAAGGTGCCTCATGCGCAAAAATACTGCCACGTCTGCCGATATCCCCGAACAAGCTGCCAGCGGATGGGTCACCATTCGCCGCGTCATCCCGTATCTTTGGCCCGATGGTCAGGCTTGGGTCAAACGCCGCGTGGTAGCGGCACTTGTGCTGCTGCTGCTGGCCAAATTGGTGGGGTTTACAACGCCTTACCTGTATAAACTGGCAGTCGATGGGCTGGGGGCGGGCGCGCAGCCTGCCGAAATGATGATGCTGGGCGCAATTGGCCTGACCGTCGCCTACGGCCTTGCGCGGCTGGGTTCGGTTTTGGGCAACGAGCTGCGCGATGCGGTGTTTGTGCGCGTGGGGCAGCGCGCGCTGCGCGCGCTGGCGCTGGAAACCTTTACCCATATTCACCGCCTGTCCCTGCGGTATCACATCACGCGCAAAACGGGCGGGCTGTCGCGCATCATCGAACGCGGGGTCAAGGGCGTTGATTTTCTGCTGCGGTTCTTGCTGTTTTCCATCGGGCCGCTGACGCTGGAACTGATCCTCGTCTCGCTGTTTTTCGCGGTTTATTTCGGCTGGGCCTATATGGTGGTCGTTGTTACAACGATTTACCTCTATGTCACCTTCACCTTTAAGCTGACCGAATGGCGCGTGAAAATTCGCCGCCAGATGAATGATCAGGATTCTGACGCCAACCAAAAGGCCATCGACAGCCTGCTAAACTTTGAAACGGTCAAGTATTTCAACGCCGAAGCGCGCGAGGCCCAGCGCTATGACGGCGCGATGGCCGCCTATGAAGGGCTGGCTGTGAAAACAGGCTATTCGCTGTCTTTGCTGAACGCGGGCCAATCGCTGATTATCACATCGGGGCTTGTCGCCGTGATGGTCATGGCAGGCTACGGCGTGCAAGCGGGCACGCTGACGGTGGGCGATTTTGTGATGGTCAACGCCTATATGATTCAAATCACCATGCCGCTGGGCTTTTTGGGCACTGTCTACCGCGAAATCCGTCAGGCTTTGGTGGATATGGGCGAGATGTTTGGCCTTCTGGGCCAACCGTCCGAGGTGAATGACGCGCCAAATGCCAAGCCCCTAAAGGTGACAGGCGGCGAGGTGCAGTTTGACGATGTGCAATTCGCCTATGATCCCGATCGCGCCATTTTGAAGGGTCTGTCCTTTACCCTAAAACCTGGGCAGCGGGTGGCCTTTGTTGGGCCATCGGGGGCGGGCAAATCCACCATCGCGCGGCTTTTGTTCCGCTTTTATGATGTAACGGGCGGCGCTGTGCGCATTGACGGGCAAGACCTGCGCGACGTCACGCAAACGTCGCTGCATCAGATGATCGGGATCGTGCCGCAGGACACGGTCTTGTTCAACGATACCATCTATTACAACATCGCCTATGGTAACCCAGACGCCCCGCGCGCCGCTGTCGAAGCCGCTGCAAAAGCCGCGAAAATCCATGATTTTATCGTGTCCTTGCCGCAAGGCTACGCCACAACCGTGGGCGAGCGCGGGCTAAAGCTGTCGGGCGGCGAAAAGCAGCGCGTCGGCATCGCCCGTACGCTTTTGAAAAATCCGCCGATTTTGGTGTTGGACGAGGCGACATCCGCGCTGGATACCCAAACCGAACAGGATATTCAGGTATCCTTGCGCGAAATGGGGCAGGGGCGGTCGGTTCTGATGATTGCGCACCGGCTGTCCACCATCGCCGATGCCGATATGATCTGTGTGCTAGAGGGCGGCGTTATTACCGAAACGGGCACGCATGAGGCGCTTTTGGCACGCGGGGGCAAATATGCCGCCATGTGGGCGCGCCAATCGGCGGGCGAGGAAGACGGGCTTACCGAAGACGGGCCTGCCGAAGTGGCGGCGCAGTAAGGCGCGAAGATTACTGCGCGCCAAGTCCCGCGGTCAGCCCCAGATTAGGGATCAGCTTGATCGCGCGGGCATTGAGCGGGCCTTCGCCTTGGCGCATTTGCACCAAAGCCACAATGACCCCGTCAAGGCAGATTTCGGTCGCCGCCATGGTGACGTTGTAGTTTAGCGTCAACACAGGTTCGGGCTCGCCGCAGACGTAATCAATTTCCAAAGCATCGCTTTGGGTGAAATCCCGCAAAACTTCGGGCTGCCATGCCTCTGGCGCATTCAAATCCAGTAATTGGTCAATTTCTGCTGGAAATTGGTTCGGAAAAACCCGCGCCTCTGCGCCCAACAGAAAAGGGCTTTCCGCCGTTGCGCGCAATTCTGGCGCGGGCACAGGTGTGGCATCGGCAAATCCGTTTAGGGCCGTGCGGATAGAGGAAAGATCCATGGGTCACTCGCAGGGGTTAAGTGCAGATATAGGTTTTTCTACCTACGGTATGCGGTGATAGCATGTCCCAATTGGGGCCAGTTTGTGAAAGCTTATGGCGTGATTGGGGCGGTTGAAATCGCCCCCCATGGCCGCACCGTTGCACCAGCCCGAATCATCGCCCGCCACAGCAACATGGCATCACCGCCTTGTTCGTCTTTGAAATTTGGCGCGAAGGTGCGTGTGCCCTGTTAGGCATATGCGAAGGGGGCAAGTGCCATCGAACCTATTGTATCGTTTCAGGGCGGTTGAGGCGCGTGGATCGGGGCCGCCCGCGCCCAGCGGCATTGCGCGCGAAAGTCGGGGCACATCAGGGCGGGGGCTTGGCAAGGGCGCGCGCTTGCGTATATGTAGGGCGCAACGCAAAGCCCAAGAAATAAAGGCCCGCCATGAGCAATCCCGACAGCTTTATCGACGAGGTCACCGAAGAGGTGCGCCGCGACCGTCTGTTTGCCGCCTTTCGCAAATATGGCTGGATTGCGGGGCTTTTGGTGGTTTTGGTCGTGGGCGGCACCGCTTGGCGCGAATTTTCCATGGCGCGCGATGCGGCATCCGCGCAGGCTTTTGGCGATGCACTGCTCGATGCGCTGGATCTGGGCGAGGAATCGGCCCGCGCCGCTGCCCTTGCCGAAGTGCCCGCAACAGGCAGCCAAAAGGCGCTGAAGGCGCTGATTTTGGCATCCGACCCTGCCGCTGACAAGGCAGGCGCGCTGGCGGCGCTTGCAGATGTGGCCGCCGATGCGGATGAGCCGCAGCTTTACCGTGATCTGGCCACCTTGCGCCGTGTGCTGCTGGCGGGGGCCGATCTGCCGCTTGCAGACCGCCGCACCGCGCTAGAGGGGATCACAGGCCGCGCCTTTGATCTGCTTGCGCGCGAACAGCTCGCCTATTTGCTGATTGAAGAGGGCAAAAAAGACGAGGCGATTGCCGCCCTAACCACGCTTGTCCAAGATCAGGCCGCACCAAATGGCTTGATTGCCCGCGCCTCGCAGGCCATTGTGGCACTGGGGGGCACTGTGCCGCAAATCGCGGGCGCAGGCACAAGCGCGGGCTAATGCTGCCTTTGGCATATGCCAAAGAATACGGCGCAAAGGGGGATGCGATGATGGGCTATTTAAACGCTGGCAAACGGGGGCTTGGGCTGGGCCTTGGGATGCTGCTTGTCTTGGCATCCTGCACGCGCGAAGTGATTCTGGATGGCCCGCGCTTTTCGGTGCGCACGCCGCTAGATCAAACCTTGAACCAAGATGGCACCCCCGCCATGCCCGCCGCCGAGGCGGGCAATAGCGTGGCCAATATCAGCCTGCCCCGCGCCAGCACCATTGGCGATTGGTCGCATCGCGCGGGATCGGCCAGCCACACTCTGCCGCATGGCACCCTGTCTGCCGCCCCGCAGTGGGTGTGGAGCGTGAAGATCGGCCAAGGCAACAGCCGCGGCGAACGTATTGCAGCCAGTCCCGTGGCCGCAGGCGGGCGCATTTTTGCGATGGACGCAGGCGGCGGCGTGACCGCGCTGACCCAAGATGGCGCTGTGATTTGGCAGGCGAATGTGTTGCCTGATTTTGACAATAATGCCGATGTGTCGGGCGGCGGCTTGGCCGTGGGCGGGGGCACGGTTTACGTGACCACGGGCGCGGGCGAAGTGCTGGCATTGGCGGCAAATTCGGGCGCGGTGCAGTGGCGCCAGCGGCTCGATGGCGCGCTGTCTGGCCCGCCCACCGTTTCGGGCGGCGCGGTTTATGCGCTGGGGCGCAACGGATCGGCGGCGGCGCTGAATACGGGCACGGGCCGTATCGAATGGCAAATCGAAGGCGCGCCGCGCCCGGGCGGCATGCTTGGCGCAGGGGCAATTGCAGTGTCGGGCGGCACGGCTTATCTGCCCTATTCGGCGGGGCAATTGACCGCCGTGTCGCAAAATGGCGATCTGCAATGGACAGCGGGCATTGCGGGGCAGCGGCTGGGCCGCGCCTATGCAGGGTTTGGCGATGTGACGGGCGATCCTGTTATCGCAGGCGGCACGATTTATGTCGGCTCTGCTGCGGGCAAAACCGCAGCTTTGTCGGCAGCCACGGGCCAGCGGATTTGGACAGCAACCGAAGGCGCGCTGAACGCGCCCTTGGTGGTGGGCGGTTCGGTCTTTGTGGTAAACGATCAGGCGCGCCTTGTCCGCCTGTCTGCAAATGACGGCGCAGTGGTTTGGGCCCAAACCATGCCCTATTTTAAAAACGAAAAACCCAAACGGTTCAAAGGCATCACCGCCCATTATGGCCCTGTTTTGGCGGGCGGGCATATCGTGGTCGCATCAGGCGATGGCACGCTGCGCCTGTTCGATCCTGCATCAGGCACAATTGTGGGGCAGACCGAAATTCCGTCAGGTGCGGCATCATCGCCCGCGCTTGTGGGCGGCATGCTGCTGGTCATGGGGCAAAACGGGCAACTTCACGCTTTCCGTTAGGCGCATTGACGTGTAAGGGACACGCTTGCAGTCAGGATACCGCACATGAGCTTTACTCTTGCCATCGTTGGCCGCCCGAATGTGGGCAAATCGACCCTGTTCAACCGCCTTGTGGGGCGCAAACTGGCGCTGGTCGATGACCAACCTGGCGTGACGCGCGATTTGCGCGAGGGCGATGCCAAGCTGTTCGATCTTCGCTTTACTGTGATTGATACCGCAGGGCTGGAAGATGTCACCGATGACAGCCTTCAGGGCCGCATGCGCCGCCTGACCGAACGCGCCGTGGATATGGCCGATATCTGCCTGTTTTTGGTCGATGGGCGGGTGGGCATTACCGCCACGGACGAGGTGTTTGCCGATATTCTGCGCAAAAAAGGCGCGCGGGTGATTTTGGGCGTGAACAAGGCCGAAGGCCGCGCAGGCGATGGCGGCGCGATTGAGGCGTGGAGCCTTGGTCTGGGCGAGCCGATCCGCCTGTCTGCCGAACATGGCGAGGGGATGGATGATCTGTACACCGCCCTGC
>CAXNEP010000068.1:0-8669 GCA_964200865.1 Cypionkella sp.
ATGGGGCCATGGGCGGAATAGTTATAGGCGGTTGACCCCGCTGGCGTGGCCAGCAGCGCGCCATCGCAGATCAGTTCGGGCAGGCGTTCGCGCCCATCGACGGAAATGCGCAGCTTGGCCGCCTGCGGGCCTGCGCGCAAAAGCGATACTTCGTTGATGGCCAGCGCATGATGTTCGCGCCCCGCCCTATCGACCGCGCGCATGGCAAGGGGGTGGATCACCGCCACTTCCGCCTGTGCAAGGCGCGCGGGCAAATCGCCCTCGTCGTATTCGTTCATCAAAAAGCCAACCGTGCCGCAGTTCATACCGTAAATCGGCAATCCATAAGCCTCGTTCAGGGTTTGCAGCATGAATCCATCGCCGCCTAAGGCGACAATCACATCGGCCGCTTCGGGCGCGCATTGGCCATGTTTGGCCGTCAGCGCGCGCAACTCATCCTGCGCGGCAGGGCTGGCGAAAAAGGCAATGCGCGGCTGTGTCACGGTAAATCCCCCATGCGGGCAGTCTTGCCGCGCTTTGCTGCAAACTCAAGCGCAATCGCGCAGGTGTTTCCTATTGGCGGCGGGGGGCGCAAAAAATCTGTCGTTTCCAGCCTTTCCTAGGCCCACGCCTTGCCCTACAACCAGTAAAACCTTTTCACCAAACCCTTTGCTTAGGAGATGCCCGATGAGTGCCAGCCGTGACGTAGGCTTTTTCAGCGAAACTCTGGCCAGCCGCGATGCGGAATTGTTTGGGGCCATCACCAAAGAACTGGGCCGTCAGCGCCACGAGATCGAGCTGATTGCATCGGAAAACATCGTTTCGCGCGCCGTGATGGAAGCGCAGGGTTCGGTGATGACCAACAAATATGCCGAAGGTTATCCGGGCAAGCGGTACTATGGCGGCTGCCAATATGTTGATATTGCAGAGAATTTGGCCATTGAGCGTGCCTGCCAGTTATTTGGCTGTTCCTTTGCCAATGTGCAGCCCAATTCGGGCAGCCAAGCAAACCAAGGCGTGTTTTTGGCGCTGCTGCAACCCCATGACACGATTCTAGGCATGAGCCTTGATGCAGGCGGCCACCTGACCCATGGGGCCGCGCCCAACCAATCGGGCAAGTGGTTTAACGCCATTCAATACGGCGTGCGCAAACAAGATTTGCAGCTGGATTACGAGCAGGTGCAGGCCTTGGCAACCGAGCATAAGCCAAAGCTGATTATCGCGGGCGGCAGCGCGATTCCGCGCATTATCGATTTTGCGAAAATGCGCGAAATTGCAGATTCGGTTGGTGCCTATCTTTTGGTAGATATGGCGCATTTCGCGGGGCTTGTGGCGGCGGGCCTGTACCCCAGCCCCTTCCCATATGCCCATGTCGCCACCACCACCACGCATAAAACCCTGCGCGGCCCGCGCGGCGGCATGATTTTGACCAATGACGAGGCGCTGGCGAAAAAATTCAACTCGGCCATTTTCCCCGGTATTCAGGGTGGCCCGCTGATGCATGTGATCGCCGCCAAAGCCGTGGCTTTCGGCGAGGCGCTGCGGCCCGAGTTTAAAACCTATCAGGCGCAGGTCATCAAAAACGCGCAGGCCTTGGCCGACCAGCTGATGAAAGGCGGGCTTGGCACCGTGACATCGGGCACCGACACCCACCTGATGCTGGTTGATTTGCGCCCCAAAGGCGTGACGGGCAGCGCCACCGAAAAGGCCCTTGGCCGCGCCCATATCACCTGCAACAAAAACGGCATCCCTTTTGATACCGAAAAGCCAACCATCACCAGCGGCATTCGTTTGGGAACCCCTGCAGGGACGACCCGCGGCTTTGCCGAGGACGAATTCCGCCTGATTGGCGATTGGATTGTTGAAGTGGTGGATGGTCTGGCCAAGAATGGCGAGGCAGATAACGGCGCAGTCGAAGCATCGGTCAAAGCGCGGGTTGAGGCGCTGTGCGAAAAGTTCCCGATTTATCCTGATTTGTAAGGGGCGTGGCGGGGATACATCCCTTTAGGCGCGAAAAGTTCAGCGGCGACAGTGGTTTAGGCTGTTGTCGCCGTTTTTTTGGGCGTGGGGTAGCAAGCGTTGGGTTTGAGGGGCAACAGCTTGAACCAAGCCGACCGCCTAGAATATCCCAAAACCGTTTACTGGTGCTAAAAGGTGCCGGACGTCGATCCTACCTAACCTAAAGTACAACGAAAATATATTCGCTATAGTTTTTCGAAATTGATCGCCTTTAGGATACTGAAGCTGACATAATTGACGTTTTTTATGACAGAGGGATCCTACTTGGCGAAAATTTATTCCTATTACTCTTATGATCAAAGATCACTCGACCTAAGTCGTTTAACTGATTATTTCTACACAGAATATTTTTATGACAACGAAAACGTTGAGTTTGAAGGAGTAACATATCAAGATGTTCTCGAAGTTTTATATACCCCGAATTATCCAAGTGTAAATTCTTCAATTTTCGCTGGTAGTTCATTTTCCTCCAGCGGTTCATCCTTCACTGGAACGGTCACTGGTTACCTGGAAGGAGTTTATTCCAGTGGGGTATGGGTAGCCTATTTTGGAATTACAGATGTTTCTGTATCTCTTTCTTCCCTGATAAGTGCTGGCAGTACTTCCTCCACCACTGATGATTACGCTGCGATTAACGCAGAGCTGACGGGAGCAGATAGCTTTTACCTCAGCGACTATGCAGACTACGCTGACGGGCGCGGCGGTAATGACAAGATGTATGGCTATAGCGGCGCTGACACGCTTATCGGCGGGGCGGGTAAAGACACGCTATCGGGCGGTAGTGGCAGCGACAGGTTCATTTTCAAATCGGCCTCAGAATCATCTACAGGCGCCACCAGTGCTGATGTTATCACTGATTTCACAACAGGCAGCGACAGAATCAACCTTAGCGCCATCGACGCCTTTGACCCTTCTAGTGCGAATGACACCTTCGTTTGGAAAGGTACTTCGTCCTTCAGCAGCACGTCCAAAGGCGAAGTGCGATACGAGAAATTTAACAACTCTGGCACATCAAACGATTATACAATGGTCTGGATCGACACTGATCGTGACAGCGGCGCTGAAATGGCCATACGCTTGACGGGGCTGCATTCACTAACAGAGTCTGATTTTATTCTTTAATCACACAAACCCGCGCAGCCACCACAGCGCATAAACCACAGCGGCGCAGATCACCACCGTCAGCGCCGCCCATGATGCCGCGCGCAGCCAAAACCCATGTCGCACCCGCCGCTGCACCAGCGGCGTGAGATGCGCGATGCACAGCTTGGCATCGCGGCCCAGCGCGGCGGCATCCAACTGCCGCGCCAGTTTCGGCGCGCACAGCATCGCTTCGGCATCAGCCAAACGCTGTACCGCCGCCCGCACACGCCTTGGCAACAGCCGCCCGCCGTACCGCAGTTGCGCGGCCAAATCATCCCCGCGCAGGCCAAGTCCCGCTTTCAGCAGCCGCCCCACATGGGCAATATCACGCGCCACATCATCCATGGCGCAAAGTTAACCGCGCCTTGCTGGCCGCGCAAGCCTGCGTTAGGTTGCCGCCATGCTTGCCCAAATCCACCACCCCGCCAGCGGTACCATTACCGCGCCGCCCCTGATCATCGCGCATGGCCTGTTCGGCTCGGCCCGCAATTGGGGCGTGATTGCGCGCCGCTTGGCCGATACCCGCGATGTCATGGCGGTGGATATGCGCAACCACGGAAACAGCCCGCACAGCCCCGCCCACAGCTACCCCGATTTGGCCGCCGACTTGGCCGAAGTGATCACCCATATCGGCGCGCCCGTTGACCTTTTGGGCCATTCCATGGGCGGCAAGGCGGCGATGCAATTGGCGCTGACAAATGGCACGCTGCTGCGCCGCCTGATCGTGGCCGATATCGCCCCCGTCGCCTATAGCCACGACCAATCCCGCCATATCGACGCGATGCAAGCGATTGATCTGGGCTCCATATCCCAACGCCCGCAGGCCGACGCCCTTCTTGCGCCCTTGGTCACAGACCCCGCCCTTCGCGCGTTTTTCCTGCAATCGCTGGATGTGCGCACCAGCCCCGCCACGTGGAAGCTGAACCTTTCCGCGCTGCGCGATCAGATGGATCTTATCATCGGCTGGCCCGAAACCGCTGGCCGCTTTGATGGCCCAACCCTGTTTCTGACGGGGGCAAATTCGCACTATGTCCAGCCAGACGCACGCCCCAAAATCCAAACCCAGTTTCCCAAGGCGCGCTTTGCCAAACTGGCAGACGCGGGGCATTGGCTGCACGCCGAAAAGCCCCGCGAATTTGAAGATACCGTGCGCGCATTTCTGAACGCAGATTTATAATCAGTCTTGCGCGCGCGTCATCCGCAGCAGCAGCCCATCTTTCTTGATGAACTGATGGTACAGCGCGGCGGCAATATGCAGCCCCACCAGCACGATGATCACAGGTTTTACCGTGCCGTGCACCTCGCCCGCCTGCAAAACGCCGCCAAACCACGCCGCCATGCCCGTGGTCGGCGCGATAATCATAATGGCATACAGAACCCAATGCACCGCCTCGCCCGCGATCACCTGCGCGCGGGGTTGCCCTGCCAGTGGCGCAGGCACACCGCGCGTGGCCCGCAAAAACAGCCGCCACGCGGCAAACAGCAAAATCGCAACGCCCGCAATGATATGCCCCCAAACCAGCAGGGTCATGTCTGCCGCGCCAGTTTCGGTAAAGGCGTCCCACGCCTCGGCCATCGATTCCCCAAATACAACCTGAAACAAAATCAAAACGGCAATGCCCCAATGCAGCCAGATTTGCGTGCGCGAATATCCCAGCGGTTTGGCCATAAAGCCCTCCTATTGGTTAAGCATAACTTACCTTCTGCCTGCCGCGCGGGGGATTCAAGCCAGAAATGCAAAACCCGCGCCATAGGCCGCCGCCCCCGCCAACGTGGCCAAAACCACCGAACGGCTGGGCAAATACACCGCCAGAACCGCCGCGCTGCCAATCAGCGCGGGCAAGGTGCGGCCGCCCGCAAATTCTGGCAGCATCGAAGCCGCAAACAGCGTGGCAATCGCCGCCACGCCCGTGGCCGCGAAAAACCGTGCCAGCGCGCCCTTTTCTGGCATCCTCGCCAAGTCCAGCCGCATCGGCAGCGCCCGAAACGCCCAAACAAACGCGCCCACCACGGCGATCAGGGCAAAAATCTCAAACCGCATCGCGCCGCCCCAAAACCGTGCCCACCAGCGCGCCCAAAATCATGCCCCCCATGATCCCCGCAGTGGGGGACATGGCGAAACTTAATCC
Organism: Cypionkella sp.; assembly: GCA_964200865.1. Classification (GTDB taxonomy): domain Bacteria; phylum Pseudomonadota; class Alphaproteobacteria; order Rhodobacterales; family Rhodobacteraceae; genus Cypionkella. Next base: position 5,271 of record CAXNEP010000068.1, read on the forward strand.
CACCGTCCCCACCAGCGCCGCCGCAATCACAGGAAGTTCCGCCCGCTGCATGATCGACAGCAGCAGCGCCAAAAACAGCGCCGTCAGCATAAAGCTAAGCCCCGCATCCACAGCAGGCCATGCAGCCAGCGCGCTTGCCCCCGCCAGCGCGCCCACCGCCGTGCCGCCCACCCATGCCGCATAAGACACCAGCGTCAGCCCCCAAATAAACCCGCCCGTAAAGGCCTGGCCGCTCGCAAAGGCCCCCAGCCCCGCGCCAAACACCTCGTCCGTCAGGCCAAATCCCCATGCCAGCGCGCCCTTGGGCGGCACGCTTTGCCCGCCCGCGCGCAGCATACTTGGCCCATACAGCACGTGGCGCAGGCTCATCCCAACCAAGGTTGCAACACTTATCCAAAACCCCGCCCCTGCCGCAATCAGCGCAATGGCCATAAACTGCGCCGCGCCCGAATACATCAGCAGCGACATCACCACCGCCTCTATCGGCGACAGTCCCGCCTTCGTGGCCGCAACCCCAAAGGAAAAGGCAATGGGGAAATACCCCAGCACAATCGGCGCGCCTATCAGCGCACCGCGCCTGAAATCTTGCGCCATCCCGCGCCCTTTCACTTGGCTCAAATTCCTTGGGGGTATAGTTGCTGAAGCACGCTTCAGCAACAGGCCCAAAGGGCCAGAGGGGGCAAGCCCCCTTTGCGCCCTAACCGCTACTGCGCCGCTGGCAAATATTCCTCCAGCGGCGGGCAAATGCAGATCAAATTGCGGTCGCCAAAGACATTGTCCACACGGCCCACGGGCGGCCAGTATTTGTCAATCCGAAAGGCCCCGGGCGGGAAACACCCCTGCGCGCGCGGATATTTCCGCGTCCAGTCTGCCACCAAATCCTCTACCGTATGGGGGGCGTGGCGCAGCGGGCTGTCTTCGGCCGCAATCTCGCCCGCCTCAACCGCCGCAATTTCGGCGCGAATGGCGAGCAGCGCCGTGATAAAGCGGTCAATCTCGGCCTTGGTTTCGCTTTCGGTAGGTTCCACCATCAGCGTGCCCGCCACGGGCCAGCTCATTGTCGGGGCGTGAAAGCCGTTATCAATCAACCGCTTGGCAATATCATCCACCGTCACGCCGCATTCCGCAAAGGGTCGCGTGTCCAAAATGCATTCATGCGCCACGCGCCCTTTGTTGCCCATAAACAATATCGGATAGGCCCCTTTCAGGCGCGCGGCGATATAGTTTGCGTTCAAAATCGCCACCTTGGTCGCCTGTGTCAGCCCCGCCCCGCCCATCATCAGGCAATAGGCCCAAGAGATCAGCAAAATCGACGCCGACCCATAGGGCGCAGCCGAAACAGCGCCGCCATCCTCCTCGCGCGGATCGCGCGGCAGATAGGGTGCCAGATGCGCCTTCACCCCAATCGGCCCCATGCCCGGGCCGCCCCCACCATGCGGAATGGCAAAGGTTTTGTGCAGGTTCAAATGGCTGACATCGCTGCCAATTTCGCCAGGTTTCACCAGCCCCACCAGCGCGTTCATATTGGCCCCGTCCAGATAGACTTGGCCGCCAAAGTCATGCGTGATGCGGCAAATCTCGCGCACGGTTTCTTCAAAAACCCCATGTGTGCTGGGATAGGTAATCATGCAGGCCGCCAATTTTTCGCCCGCTTGGCGCGCCTTAGCTTCAAAATCCACCATATCCACATCACCATTGGGCGCAGATTGCACCACAACCACCTCCATCCCCGCCATTTGCGCGGATGCAGGGTTGGTGCCATGCGCCGACATGGGGATCAGGCAGACCTTGCGCTGGTTATCGCCGCGCGCGCGGTGATAGGCCGCAATGGTCAGCAGACCCGCATATTCGCCCTGCGCGCCCGAATTGGGCTGCATCGAAAACGCCTCATAGCCCGTAATCTCGCACAGCTTTTCCGTCAGATCACTAATCGCCTCGCCATAGCCTTGGGTCTGATCGGCGGGGGCAAAGGGGTGAATGCTGGAAAATTCAGGCCACGTGATAGGCATCATTTCCGCCGCCGCGTTTAGCTTCATCGTGCAAGACCCAAGCGGGATCATGGCGCGGTCCAGCGCCAAATCACGGTCAGACAGCCGCCGCATATAGCGCATCATTTCCGATTCTGCGCGGTTCATGTGAAATACGGGATGGGTCAGATAGGGCGTGTTTCTAAGCATCTGTTCAGGAAACGCCAATTCCCCGCGATGGGGCGGCACGCCTGCAATGCCAAAGGCGCGCAGAACGCGGGTAAGAATTTCCTCGGTGGTGGTTTCATCCACCGAAATGCCCACACGGGTCTTGCCCACTTTGCGAAAGTTCAACCCTTCCGCGCGGGCGGCGGCCAAAATACCCGCTTGGCCCACGCCCACCTCGACCGTGATAGTATCAAAAAACGCGTCGGGCGATACTTTGGCCCCCGCCGCGCGCAGCGCGCGGGCAAGGCGGCTGGCTGCAAAATGTACCCTTTCCGCAATGGCGCGCAGACCCTTAGGCCCATGAAATACCGCATAAAATCCCGCCATCACCGCCAGCAGCGCCTGCGCGGTGCACACATTGGACGTGGCCTTTTCACGGCGGATATGCTGCTCGCGCGTTTGCAGGGCAAGGCGCAGGGCGCGGTGGCCGCGCGCATCTACCGAAACACCCACAATCCGCCCAGGCATGGCGCGTTTGTATGCATCGCGGCAGGCGAAAAATGCCGCGTGCGGCCCGCCAAAGCCCAAGGGCACGCCAAAACGCTGGCTTGACCCCACGGCAATATCAGCGCCCATCGATCCTGCATCTTTCAGCAATACCAACGCCAAAAGGTCAGTTGCCACAATCCCCAGTGCGCCCGCGTCATGCAAAGCGCTGATTTCATGTGTGAAATCGCGCACATGGCCATAGCTTCCTGGATATTGAAAAATCGCGCCGAACACTTGGTCAGGTATCAGCGCCTCTGGCGCGCCGACAGTCACAGGAATACCCAGTGCCTGCGCGCGGGTTTTGATCACCGCAATGGTCTGCGGGTGGCAGCCGTGGTCTACGAAAAACCCCGCCGCTTTGGACTTTGCCACGCGCTGCGCCATGGTCATCGCCTCGGCTGCCGCCGTCGCCTCGTCCAGCAGGCTAGCATTGGCCACGGGCAGGCCCGTCAGGTCTGCCACCATGGTCTGATAGTTCAACAGCGCCTCTAGCCGCCCTTGGGCAATTTCGGGCTGATAGGGGGTATAGGCCGTATACCACGCGGGATTTTCCAATATATTCCGCTGGATAGCGGGCGGGGTAAAGGTGCCGTAGTATCCCTGCCCAATCAGGCTGGTCATCACTTTGTTCTTGGCCGCAACGCCCCGCATTTTGGCCAAAAGATCGCTTTCAGACAGCGGATGCCATGACAGCGCCGTGCCTTGGCGGATGCTG
>CAXNEP010000069.1:0-8655 GCA_964200865.1 Cypionkella sp.
CCAGACCTAGCGCGCCTGCGGCCTATAGGCAACACTGGCGCACTGGGTTGTCTTGGGGCTTGCAATTATGGGGTGACAGGGCGCCGGCGGCGTGTCAATCTGGGGTAATAGAAACGATCCCAAACGGGGCGATCTCAGGCCGAGCAGTCTGATGACATGACAAAAACAAAGCTTGGCCTAAATCCAAGCCTTTGGTCATGCGCTACAAATTGGGGCAAAAGGACAGGCAAATCCATGGCCCAGCGTGCCGCAATTTCCATTGCCCAAATGGGCGCATTGCCTCCGAAATCCGTGTTGCCCTTTGGCGCGCGACCGAACCAAGATTGGCTGGCCCTTTCGGGCAAAGGGTTGGTAGACCCATGGGCCAATCCGTTTCAGGTGCTCGACAGTGGCACATTTGTGGCCGAGCTGCGCCTGCCCCTGCCGCGCGGCAAAGTGCTGATCAATTTGCAATCAAATCAAGGCGTTCAGCGCAGTTTTGCAGTGTTTGTCGGCCCCGATGGGGGGCTGTCGCTGCTGCACCGCGAGGGGACGAAACTGCTACGCGCAAGCTTGCCGCCTATGCCTGCTGCCAATGCAGAGTCGGGGCGGCTGACTTATTTCTTTGACGGTGCGAACGGCAATTGGACACTGCGGCTTACCAGCCTGACGGGCGGCGCAGCCTTTGCCGCAGCGCAGGGCGCGGGTGCCTTTGCGTTTGCCAACCGCGATGCCGAAGACATTTGCAAAAAGGGCAATTTTGACCCTGCTGTGCTGTGGTTTGGTTTTTCGCGCAGCATGGATGTGCCGCGCGCTGCACCGTGGATTGGCCTGCGCACTGTGGTCGAAACGTCGCTGGGGCCTGTGGCGGCTGGCAACTTAAAGGCGGGCGATGTGGTTATGACCACAGATCGCGGCCCGCAATCGCTGCGCGCCTTGCATTTTATGGAATTGCCTGCACGCGGTTCTTTCGCGCCGATTTTGCTGCGCGCGCCGTTCTATGATCTGCGAGGGGATGTCTTGGTATCGGCGGACCAGCGCCTTGTGGTTTCGGGCAGTGCAGTTGAGTATCTTTTTGGAACCGAGGCGGTTTTGGTGGCTGCGGGCGATGTGGTGGATGGGCGCACTGCGCTGGCGGAAGATCGCCGCACAGTGGTATCGGCGGTCAGCTTTGATCTGGGCGGCGCGGCGTTGATTGGCGGCGCAAGCGAAGGTGAAATCGCTTTGGCCGTGGGCGATTATGCCCAAACTGGGGATGCGCCCCTGATGTGCCTGAACAGCTATGAAACGGTGGCGCTGATGCGGATGCTGGGGCGGACTGTGACCAAGGTGGCCTAAACGGTAAACCCGTATAGGTTCCATTCCGCTGCGCTGACGGCCTGCGCCATGCGCTGTACCTCTGCCCGTTTGATGGCCACAAAGCCTGTATGCAGCGCATCGCCCAAAATGCGGCGCGCAAAGGTCGAGTGTTCCAGAACGTCAATCGACCCTTCCCAAGTGGTTGGCAAAGCAGGATTTTTCGGCAGATCATAGGCGCTGCCTGTGACCGCTGGGCCAGGATTTGCGCCTGCCTCTATCCCATCTAATGCAGCGCCCAAGGTAACGGCGGCCACAAGGTAAGGGTTGGCATCCACCCCTGCGACGCGGTGTTCAAAATGCCGCGTCTTGCCCGCCCCTGCTGGCACACGCAGGGCCACGGTGCGGTTTTCTACGCCCCATGTGTCATTGGCGGGCGAGTAGTTGACTGATGCAAAGCGCCGCCAAGAATTTAGAAACGGGGCCAGCAGCGCCATGGTATCGGGAATGGTCGCGCGGATGCCTGCAATGGCGTTTAGCATCAGCGGTGAAAGATCGCCCGCGCCCGTGTCGGCAAACAGGTTTGCGCCCGTGCCATTTGCTAAGGAAAGATGCAAATGCATTCCAGACCCTGCCTGCGCGCCGAACGGTTTGGCCATAAAGCAAGCCTCCATCCCAAAGCGCCGCGCGGTGGCGCGCAGCAGGCGCTTGGCAATAACCACATCATCCGCCGCGCGGGCAAGGTCGCGGTAGCGGATGGTCAGTTCATACTGGCCAACCGAGTATTCGGAAATCAGGGCTTCCAGTGGCAAATCCAAATGCTTTGCGCCATCATACACCGCATCGAAAAAGGGCGACATTTCGTCCAGCTCGTCCACCGACATGGTGTTGGTGTTCAGGCTGCGCCGCCCCGTCAGCGGATAGCGTGCGGGCTGCATCGCGCCATCTGCGGCGCGTTCGCGGTCAATCAGGTAAAACTCTACCTCCAACGCACCCATTGGGGTATAGCCCAGCGCGCGCGCGCGGTCGATCTGGCGGATGAGGGCGTGGCGGGGTTCATGCGCAAAGCCTGTGCCATCGGCATTATACATGGAAATCAAAACTTGGCCGCGCCCTGTTGCGGGCATAAACCCAAGGCTGCCCACAATGGGAAAACAGCGCAGATCACCACCGCCATCGGTAATCACCAGCCCCGTTCCCGCCACATCATCGCCCGCGACATCTTGGGCGAACATCGATGCAGGAATGCCGCGCCCCGCAGTATACAGGCTTTCCAATTCGTGCCGCCGAATGGATTTGCCCCGCCCAATGCCATGTGCATCGGTCAGCACGATATCAATCGCGGCCACATCGGGATAATTGGCCAAAAACGCCTGCGCTTCGCTGATAGGGGCGGCGTTTGGGGGCAACTGCGACATGGGGTTTCCTTTCTGTTGCGTCCCAGAAAGCGCAATTTGATCAAAAGCGCAAGTATTTCGCGGGATTGCGTTTATTTGGCGACTGTTTCGCGCTATGGTTGCAAGGCAATCTGGTTCAGGAGCCGTTATGAAAGCCCTTTGGATTTTTCCGCTGCTTGCCGCCTGCGCATCGCCCGCGCCCGAGTTTATGGGTGCAAAACGCATCGATACCGAAATGAATGGCCGTAATTATACCGTGTTTTTCACCGAAAAGCGCGCACAAATCATTCGCCTTGGCTATGCGAAACGGGGGGAACATGCGAGTATTCGCGCCGATATGATCGCGCTGATCCCAAAGGTGACGGGGTGCAGGTTGTCTGAATACAGTTTGAAAGGCGATTCGGGCGAAATGCGCGGATCAATCTTTTGCCCGAAGAAATAGCTCATACGCGGCATAGGCCGCGAGTGCGCCAAACAGCAGGCCCCAAAAGGCGTTTTGCAGATAAAATTCCAGCAACGCCCAAAAGGCGGGCAGGGCAACAGATACCACCCGCACCCAAGTTTTGCGAAAGAACGGATCGTTTCGGTCAAGAAATTTCATGGTTTTGGCCCGCCTTTTGGATCATCAAAGAAAGGCGTCATTTGCGCAATGATGACCGAGTTTTCATCCAATGCGCGCTGCATCAAAGCGCGCTCTTCTTCGTCAATTTCGTCGCCGTTTTCCAGCCGCTCGTCCAGCGTGCCATAGCCTGACACATCCAAAGGGGCCAGATCGGCCTGCTTTAGAATGGCCACTGTTTCGCGCACGGCTTCAGCCTCGTCCACACCGCTGGCATAGCACATCAGGGCTGCGCCCGTGGATTTGGGCGGCAGGCCGTCGCCGTCTTTGCGACCCACTTCCACGACCAGCGTGTAGACCTGCTGTTTGCTTTCGCCCATCGCCAATCCCCAATTTGCGCTAAAACCGTTCGGCCCGCAGCACCTGCGCATCGGTGACCGTTACCACACCGATGTGGCGCTGCACCACGGCAAATGCCGCATCCAGCAACGTGTCCAGCCGTTCGGGTTTGATGATGCACACAACCGAAACCATGCCGCTGCGGCCAACTTGCCCCTCGCGCGACCATTGGCCAGAACGGCCCGATCCGCCCAGCACGGGCAAAATGGTAAAGCCTGTGACGCCAGCCTCGGTCAGCGCCTCGGTTAGGCGGGCCTCCATCGGGGCTTCGATGATAATCTCAACACGTTTGGCGGGGTGCATTTGCATGGGTCATCCTCCGATTACAGCTAGGGCAATGGCGACATAGGTAGGAATGCCAATCACAAGGTTAAAGGGAAAGGTGACGCCAAGCGACAGGGTCAAATAGACGCTGGGGTTTGCCTCGGGCAGGGCCACGCGCATGGCAGCGGGTACGGCGATATAGCTGGCCGATGCCGCGAGTGTCATCATAAGTGCCGCGCCGCCTGCCGACAAGCCAAGGATCAACGCTGTGCCAAGACCAAAAGCGGCCCCGATCATGGGCATCAGCACCCCAAAGGCCAGCGCGCCAAAGCCCAAATTGCCCTTGGCACCGCGCATCCCGCGCCCCGCAACCAGCCCCATATCCAGAAGGAACAGGCACAGCACGCCTTGAAATGGCGAGACGATAAAGCTTTCAATACGTGTCATGCCGCCATCACCCGTCAGTGCGCCAATCAGGAAAGACCCGACCAGCAGCACGATAGACCCGTTCAACAAAATCTCGCGCCACAGGCGGGCATCCATGCGCGGCCCCGCGCCAGACCGCGCCACCAGCCACAGCGCCGACACGATAGCAGGCGCTTCCATCGCGGCGGCGACGGCCACCATGTAACCCTCTGCCTCGATCCCGCGGCCTGCCAGAACCGTGGTTGCGGTCACGAAAGTGACAATAGAAATCGATCCGTAATGCGCCGATACTGCGGCGGCATCCAGCGCCGAAAGCTGCGTCATTGCGCGCAGCAAAGCATAGGCGATGAAAGGCAGCGCGAATGACAGGATTACCCCCGCCAACAGGCTAAGGCCAAGGCTGGCATCCAGCCCGTGACTTGCCACCGAAACCCCGCCCTTAAAGCCAATGGCAAACAGCAGATACAGCGACATGGCCTTTGCCATCGCTTCGGGCACGGTTAGGTCAGAACGTGCCAGCGCGGCGGCAAGGCCCAGCGCAAAGCACAATATCATGGGGGTCATTAGGTTTTGCGCGGCTAGGGCGAAGAAATCCATGGTCTTTACTTTCTGGCCAAGGGTTAGATCGTCAGTCGTGGTTCAAACGTTATATGGCTGTAAACTCGTCGCGCGCGGCGTCATATTGGTGCAACTCGCCCTCGCCCGTGTTGGTCCAAAGGCCGTGAAGTGTCAGGCGATCACCTTCGACCGCATTTTGTATAAAGGGAAAACTCATCAGGTTTTCAAGGCTGGTCAGCACGGCCTGCTTTTCCAAAGCGGGCAGAATTTCGCCCGCAGGCAGATGAGCCACCCGATGAAACCCTGGCCGCAGAATATCCATCCAGCGGCCAACAAAGCTGGATTTTTGTTCCAGTTCAGGTGCATGGCCGCTGCACATATCATGGCAGCCCTTGACCCCGCCGCAGTTGGAATGGCCCAGCACCACGATATGGGCCACTTTCAGCCCAGTCACCGCATATTCAACCGCAGCCGAGGTGCCGTGATATTCGCCGTCAGGATTATAGGGCGGCACAAGGTTGGCCACATTGCGGTGGATGAAAAACTCGCCCTCATCCGCGCCAAAAATAGACGTGACATGCACACGGCTGTCGCAGCAGGAAATCACCATGGCGCGCGGATGCTGGCCCCCTTCGGCAAGGCGGCGATACCATGCTTTGTTATCGGCGTAGGCCGTGGCGCGCCATCCTTGAAAACGTTGTACAAGATAGCTGGGCAAGGGTTTGAAAGGGTGCATTGGGTTGTCCTTGTTCAGCGCGGCTGCCCGCCCCTCTGCAATTGCAGAAAATGGGGCGCATTTCCATATGCCTTATCAACCTTTTGTTCATGCGTTGCCCCCAAGATGGGAGATGGGTGTTAACTACGGGGTAAACTATGAGCAGGGCAGTTGTTTTGGCGCTAAAGCCAAAGGAAAACCCAAGACTTGATCTTGAACAGATTTCTTCGATTTATCGCAATCTGTCATCGCAGGCCGCCGATCAGGTTGTTGCGCGCGCATTGGGTGAACTTGCGCTGCAAATGGCCAAATTGGCCGAACGAATCGCGCAGCATCAAATGGGCGATTTGCTGCGCCGCCTAAAGCGGCTTGATAGGATGGCGCAGAATTTAGGGCTGAAAACCTTGTCACTGGTGGCGCAAGATTTGGCCATTTGCCTAGAGCGGGGGGATACCACCGCCTTTGCTGCGGTTTGGGCGCGATTATTGCGCGTGGCCGATTGCACGCTGACCCTTGATCAGGACTTGCAAGATCAAACAGGGATTTGACGCGGCTTGCAGCGCGGCGCGGATGGGATAGGGTGGCGCAAATTCTAGCCGATAGGATAGCCGATGCGCGCCGCCTTTGCCCCCGATCATGCCCCCTCGCGCCCGATAACTGTTGTTGGCAGTGACGGGCTAGAGGGGTTTTTGCAAAGCCTGCCAGTGGCCGCGCGGACTTGGCTGCATAGCACAGGATTTACTGCAGCTTTGGGCGATGTGCGGCTGCTGGGTGATCCCGCCACGGGCGAGGTTACGGGCGCAGTGGTGGGCTATGGCACCCAAACCGCGCGAGCGCGCAGCAGGTTTGCGCTGGCCAAATGTTTGCCCGCACTGCCCGCAGGCGCGTGGCATTTGGCAGGCGATTTGACGGATGCGCAGGCTGAAGAGGCGGCTTTGGGGTTTTTGCTGGCCTCCTATCGGTTTGACCGCTATCGCCCCAGCGCGGTGCCCGCAGAATTGGCGCAAATCAAAGCGCCCAATCCTGCCCGCGCGCAGGTTTTGCTGGCTATGGCGCAAGGCGAATTTCTGACCCGCGATCTGATTAACACCCCCGCGTCCGATATGGGCCCCGCCGACTTGCAGGCGGCATTTATGACGTTGGCTGCCGCGTTTGGCGCAAAGGCCAGCGCGATTGTCGGGGATGATTTGCTGACGCAAAACTTTCCCATGATCCATGCTGTGGGCCGTGCAGCAGGCGCAGGCCGCGCGCCGCGCCTGTTGGAAATGAACTGGGGCAGCACTGGACCGCATCTGACACTGGTTGGCAAGGGCGTGTGTTTTGATACGGGCGGCTTGGATATTAAACCTGCCTCTGGCATGCTTTTAATGAAAAAAGATATGGGCGGCGCGGCCACAGTGATGGGGCTGGCGCAGATGATTATGGCGCTGAACCTGCCATTGCGCCTGCGTGTTTTGGTACCCGCCGTGGAAAACGCCATTTCGGGCGATGCGATGCGCCCGCGCGATATTTTGCACTCGCGCAAGGGGCTGACGGTTGAGGTGAACAATACCGATGCCGAGGGCAGGTTGATTTTGGCCGATGCTTTGGCATTGGCAAATGAAGCCCCAACCGATGCGATTATCTCGATGGCCACGCTGACGGGCGCTGCGCGGGTGGCGGTTGGGCCAGACCTTGCCCCCTATTTTTGCGATGATGCAGGCATGGCGGCGGCGCTGGAATTTGGCGCGGTGCAGGGGTTTGACCCAGTTTGGCGGCTGCCTTTTCATGCGCCTTATGAGGCCGCAATCGAACCTGGCATTGCCGATTTGGACAATGCCCCGTCGGATGGGTTTGCGGGCGCGATTACCGCCGCGCTGTTCTTGCGCCGCTTTACTGCGCATCCGCGTTATATGCATTTTGACATTTATGGGCATAGCCCGAGCGAGCTGCCCGCCCGCCCCAAAGGCGGCGCTGGCATGGGCGCGCGGGCAATCTTAACTGCGCTGCCCCAGATGCTGGGCCTATGACCGACCGCCGCCTATACCCCGCCACGCCCCGCGCCGCGCATAGCAGTTTGCGCGGGCAAGTGGATGTTCCGCTGACAGATGGCGAGGCCTGCGAAATTACCGCCCCTTTGGCCGATTTATTGGCCGCGCCAAATGGCGCGCTTGACCGTCAGTTGGTGTATGGCGAGGGGTTTTGCGTGATTGACCGCATGAGCGATCACGCCTTTGGCTTTGCCCGCAAAGATGGCTATTGCGGCTGGGTCTTGGCGCGCGATCTGCGCCCTGCCACGGCGGCAAGCCATTGGATTTGCGCGCTTTCCTCGCATCTATACCCACAGCCGCGCGTCCAAGCGCTCCCTCTGCACCCCCTGCCCTTTAGTGCGAATGTGCAGGTTTTGGGCGTGCAGGGGAATTTCGCCCAAACGCCGCAGGGTTTTGTGCCCCTGCCCCATATCCGCGCCCTGAATGAAAGCCTGCCAGACCCCGTGGCCACTGCCGAGATGTTTTTGGGCGTGCCGTACCTATGGGGCGGCAATTCGGCTGCGGGGATAGATTGTTCGGGGCTGGTGCAGGCGGCTTTGCTGGCAGGGGGAATTGCTGCCCCCGCCGACAGCGATTTGCAAAAGAGCTTGGGCGATGATGCCGCGGGCAGCGCGTGGCAGCGCGGTGATTTGCTGTTCTGGCGGGGGCATGTGGCGCTGGTGGTCGATGGCGCGCGGCTGATCCATGCCAATGGGCATACGATGTCAGTCGCATACGAAGGGATTGACGCCTGCATCGCCCGCATTGCGGCGGCGGGGGGCGGGCCTGTGACGCATCACCGCCGCATCACTCAATAGGGCGGATCAGCTTTGCCTCTAGTATCCGCAGAACCTGCGCCAGATCATGCCCACGCCGCAGGATTTGGCCATCCATCCCTACAACGCTATACATGCCCTGCTTTGCCCGCAGCTTGGGCCGCTTTTCAATGCGGTACAGTGGGTTTTCCGCCGTACGGCGAAAAACGCTGAAAATTGCGGCTTCGGACAGATTGGAAATGCCATAGTCGCGCCATTCGCCTGCCGCGACCATCTG
>CAXNEP010000070.1:0-8651 GCA_964200865.1 Cypionkella sp.
AACTTTGGGTGAAAAGCTGGGCGCGGCGCGCGGCTCGATCAATCAAAGGTTTATCGGGCAAGACACCGTTGTCGCCCAAGTGTTGATCACAATTTTGTGCGGAGGGCATGGGCTGCTGGTGGGCCTGCCGGGTTTGGGCAAGACAATGCTGGTGGATACATTGGGCACGGTGCTGGGGCTGGATGCCAAGCGCGTGCAATTCACCCCCGATCTGATGCCCGCCGATATCATCGGCAGCGAAGTGCTGGAAACAGCGGCAGATGGTGCGCGCGCGTTTCGCTTTATCCAAGGCCCCGTGTTTTGCCAACTTCTGATGGCCGATGAGATTAACCGCGCCAGCCCGCGCACCCAATCGGCCCTGCTGCAAGCGATGCAGGAACGCGAGGTGACAGTGGCAGGCCAGCCCCGCCCCCTTGGCCGCCCCTTCCATGTTTTGGCCACCCAAAACCCCATCGAACAAGAAGGCACCTATCCCCTGCCCGAAGCGCAGCTTGACCGATTCCTGTTGCAAATTGGTGTGGCCTACCCCAGCCGCGACGAAGAACGCGCAATTTTGCTGGCCACCACAGGGGCAGACACGGGCCGCGCCCATGGCGTGTTCAGCGCCGAAGAATTGATCGACGCGCAGGCGCTGATCCGCCGAATGCCTGTGGGCGACGGCGTGGTGAGTGCGATTTTGGATTTGGTGCGCGCCTGCCGCCCGAGCGAAGCCGAGGGCGCGCATTTGGCCCCCGTTCTGGCATGGGGGCCGGGCCCACGTGCCGCCCAAGCCTTGATGCTGGCCGTGCGCGCGCGGGCGCTGCTGGAAGGGCGTCTTGTGCCATCGGTCGCCGACGTGGCCGCCCTTGCGCACCCCGTTTTGGTGCACCGCATGGCGCTGACCTACAGCGCGCGCGCGCAGGGCCAAACTCTGGCGGGCGTGATTGCGGGCGCGGTGGAACGCGCTCTTGGCGATAAGGCCGCTGCATGACACCAACCGCGCCAGATTTGCGCAGGCAGGCGCAGGGGCTTGGCTATGCCTTGCCCGCCCTGCTGGCGCAGGCACAGCACTTGGCCGCCGCCTTGGCCTTTGGCGCGCATGGCCGCAGGCGCGCGGGCGCGGGGGACGAATTTTGGCAATACCGCCCCGCACAGGCGGGCGACAGCGCAGGCGCAATTGACTGGCGCAGATCAGCGCGCGGCGATGTCCCCTTTGTGCGCGAACGCGAATGGCAGGCGCTTAATAGCGTGGGGATTTGGGCCGATGGCGCGCAATCAATGCGCTTTGCCAGCGATAATGCCTTGCCGCAAAAAGCAGACCGCGCCGCCGTGCTGGCGCTGGCGCTGGCGCTGATGCTGCTGCGCGGGGGCGAAAGGGTCGGGCTGATCGGCGGCGCGCCTGCCAAAACAGGCCGCAGCCATTTGGGCCCCCTTGCCGCCGAGATGATGGCGCAACAGAACCCATCCGATTACGGGCAGGCCGAAATGGCGGGCGGGCGCGCGGCGCATCTGCTGTATTTCTCCGATTTCCTAGGCCCCCTGCCCGCACTGCAAGCCGCGATGATGCAGGCGGCAGATCGCGGGGCGCGCGGCGCAATGCTGCATATCCTTGACCCTATCGAGGAAAGCTTTCCCTTCACTGGGCGCATTGTTTTTCAATCTGTCGGCGGCAGTGTTAGCCATCAAACCCAATCCGCCGCCGATCTGCGCGCGCGCTATCTGGAACGGCTGGCGCAGCGCAAAGACGAGTTGACCGCGCTGTCGCGCAGCCTTGGCTGGGATTACCATTTGCACCACACCGATGCCCCCGCCATCGGCGCGCTGATCTGGGCGCATGGCACCATATCGGGTGCGCAGCGATGAGCGTGCTGGGCTGGACATTTGCCGCGCCTGCCCTGCTGTGGGGGCTTTTGGCCCTGCCCATTCTATGGCTGATTTTGCGCGCCATTCCCCCTGCCCCCATCCGCCGCCGCTTTCCCGCCGTGGTGCTGTTGCTGGGGCTGGATGATAAAACCCGCACCGCAGATCGCACGCCGTGGTGGCTGCTGCTGCTGCGCGCGCTGGCGATTGCGGCGGCGATTGTGGGCTTTGCAGGCCCAACCCGCGCGCCAATAGGGGACGCAGCACAATCGGATAATCCCCTGCTGATCATCATGGATGGCGGCTGGGCCGAGGCGCAAGATTGGCCCGCCCTGCGCGACATTGCCCTAGAAGAACTCGCCAGCGCAGGGCGCAATGGGCGCAGCGTTGCCTTTTTGCGGCTCACCGATCTGCCCCAGCCCCCGCAGTGGCAAAGCGCCGATACCCTGCGCGCCACATTGGCCGCAGCCCAGCCAGCGCCGCGCGCGCCCGCCGATTTTGCGGGCTGGGCGGCGCTGCTGGGGGATCAGGCATTTGACACGCTGTGGATCAGTGACGGGCTGAACAACGCAGGGCGCGGCGATTTGCTGGCCGCACTGCAAGAGAAGGGCCGCGTCGAAGTGGCCCTGCCCGCCCGCGCGCCGCTGGCCCTTGCCCCCGCCGAATTTGACGGCGGGCAAATTATTTTGACCGCCCTGCGCCAGCCCAGCGCCACCCAGCAAGACATCACCTTGCTCGCCATTGGTACCGCCCCCGATGGCAGCGAGGCCGAACTGGCCCGCACCCCCGCCGTCTTTGGCAGCGGCGCAGACCGCGCCACCGCGCGCCTGTCGCTGCCACCCGAACTGCGCAACCGCATCACCCGTTTTGAAATAGAGGGCCAGCGCAGCGCGGGCGCGGTCAGCCTAACGGATGATACCTTAACGCGGCGCAAAGTGGCCATCATCAGCGCCGCCGCCGATACCGAGGGGCTGCAACTGCTGTCCCCCACGCATTACCTCACGCAGGCGCTGGCCCCCTCGTCCGACCTGCTGACAGGATCGATTGCCCAAGTTGTCACGCAGGGGCCAGATACCATCATTCTGGCCGATGTCGCCAAAATCGGCGCGGATGAAGCCACCGCGTTGACGGAATGGATCAATGCAGGCGGCACGCTGCTGCGCTTTGCTGGCCCGCGCCTTGCAGGGGCCGAATTTGAAAATGGCCAAGACCCGCTGCTGCCCGTGCGCCTGCGCGCAGGCGGGCGCGCCACAGGCGGCGCAATGACATGGGGCGAGGATAAAACACTGGCCCCATTCGCGCCAAACAGCCCCTTTGCAGGCCTAACCATTGGCCCCGATGTCACCGTATCTGCGCAGGTTTTGGCCGAACCTGACCCGAATTTGATCGAGGCCACTTTGGCCGCGCTGGCCGATGGCACGCCCCTTGTCACGCGCAAGAAAATGGGTGCGGGGCAGGTCGTGCTGTTTCACGTCACCGCCAATGCCGAATGGTCAACCCTGCCCCTATCGGGCCTGTTTGTGCAAATGCTGCAGCGTCTTGCCGTGGCCAGCCGCAGCGATGGCGCGGCGCAGGCCGAGGTGCTGGGCGGCGGGCCGTGGCAGCCCCAGCGCCTGACAGGCCCCTTTGGCGAGATGGGCGATGGCACGGCGCTGGCGGGGCTTGGCGGCGATGCGCTGTGGGGTGCCCTGCAAACCGCCCCCAGCGGCGCAGTTCCCGCAGGGCTGTATCTTGGGGCCCAGCGGTCTGTCGCGCTGAATATCATCGGCAAAGACGATGTGCTGGCGGCCTTTGATTGGCCCGCATCCGTGGTGCTGCGCGGCCCAGATCAGGCCCCGCCTGCGCAGGGCAAAGGCCCGCTGCTGGCAGGCGCGCTGATGCTGCTGGCGCTGGATATCATCGCCGCCCTTGCATTGGGTGGGCGGCTGGCGCGCGGAACGGGTATGGGCACGGGGGCTGTGGTTTTGGCAGCCCTGCTGCTGGCCCCCGCCCCGCCCGCGCAGGCCCAAGACAGCGCCACCGATTTCGCCGCCCTGCGCGCCACGCGCGGCGTGGTGCTGGCCCATGTGATCACGGGCGATGCCGAAGTTGACCAGATTGCGCAGGCCGGTCTGCGCGGTCTGGGCGAGGTGCTGACCTATCGCACCAGTATCGAACCCGAGCCGCCCGTCGCGGTGGATATCGAAACGGATGAGTTGGATTTTTATCCGTTCCTGTATTGGCCCATCAGCGCCAGCCAACCGCTGCCATCGCCCGCCGCCGTTGCAAAGTTAAACCGTTTTCTGCGCACAGGCGGGATGATTATGTTTGACACCCGCACGGGTGATTTAACCTCTGGGCCCGAACAAGACATGCTGCAACTATTGACAACGGGGCTGGATATTCCGCCCCTAGAACCCCTGCCCAGTGACCATGTTTTAACCCGCAGCTTTTACCTCACCTCTAGCTTTCCTGGCAGGTACGAAGGCGCGCCCGTTTGGGTAGAAGCCGCACCGCAAAGCACCCTTGATGCCCTCGAAGGGATGCCGTTTCGCAACCTTAACGACGGGGTCACACCTGTGATTATTGGCAGCAATGATTGGGCGGGCGCATGGGCGGTGGATGACAATTTCATGTATCTTCTGCCCGTGGGGCGCGGCTTTGCGGGGGAAGAGCAGCGCGAATATGCCTACCGCTTTGGGGTGAATGTGATCATGCATGTGCTGACAGGCAACTATAAATCTGACCAAGTGCATGTGCCTGCCCTGCTAGATAGGCTGGGCCAATGACACAAAGCATTGTCTTTGACCCGCTGCTGCCGTGGGGCGTGATTTACATGCTGGGCGCGCTGGCACTGGCGGCGCTGCTGCTGGCCATGGCGCGCAGGCTGGCGGGTTGGCCACTGCGCGCGCTGGCGCTGGCGACCATTGGCGCGGCGCTGACGGGGCCCGCCCTGCAAACCGAAGACCGCTTGCCGCAAAGCGATATCCTGCTGGCGCTGATCGACCAAACCACCAGCCAAGACTTAGGCGCGCGCGCCGATCAGACAGCCGCCGCGCTGGACAATCTGCGCGCCGAAGTGGCCGCCCTTGGCAACACCGAACTGCGCGAAGTGCCCTTTACCGATGGCGCGGGGGATGAGGGCAGCTTGGCCATGGCAGCGCTATCGCAGGCCCTTGCGCGCGAACCGCAGGCGCGCATTGCAGGCGCGGTGATTATCTCTGACGGCATCATCCATGATGCGGGCAGCTCCCCCGCTATGCCTGCGCCCCTGCACCTTTTGCAAACAGGCAATGCCGCCGATTGGGACAGACGGCTGATCATCAAAGACGCCCCCGCCTTTGGCATTTTGGGCGAAGAAATGCGCATCAGCCTGCGCATCGAAGATGAAGGCACGCCGCCCGCAGGCACGCCCGCCACCACCGAGATCACCATCTCCGTCGATACCGATGCCCCCGCCACATTTACCGTGCCCGTGGGCGAAGATTTGGAACTGCCCCTAACACTGCCCCATGCGGGGATGAACGTGCTGCAGCTGTCCCTGCCCGCGCAGGTAGGCGAGATGACCGCGCGCAACAATACCGCCCTTGTGCAGATCAATGGCGTGCGCGACCGCCTTCGCGTGCTGCTGGTTTCGGGCGAGCCGCATACGGGCGAGCGGGTCTGGCGCAACCTGCTGAAATCCGACCCTTCGGTCGATTTGGTGCATTTCACCATTCTGCGCCCCCCCGAAAAGCAAGATGGAACCCCCACCGAACAACTGGCGCTGATCGCCTTTCCCACGCGCGAATTGTTTGTCGAAAAGATCAAAGATTTCGATCTGATTATCTTTGACCGCTTTTCGGTGCAGGGGCTGCTGCCGATGGAATACCTTGATAACATTGTGCAATATGTGCGCAGCGGCGGCACGGTGCTGGTATCGGCTGGCCCAGAATATGGCATGGTTGATAGCCTGTGGCGCAGCCCCTTGGCCGAAATTTTGCCCGCTGAGCCTACCTCGCGCGTGATCGAACAGGGCTTTGTCCCCGCTCTAACCCCTCTTGGCCTGCGCCATCCCGTCACGGCGGGGCTTGCGGCATCATCGCAAACATGGGGCCGCTGGTTTCGCATGATCGAGGTGATCCCGCGCTCGGGCCAAGTGGTTATGTCTGGCCCAAATAACGCACCCCTGTTGGTGCTAGACCGCGTGGGCCAAGGGCGCATTGCGGTGCTGGCGTCTGATCATGTCTGGCTGTGGGGGCGCGGGTTTGAGGGCGGCGGCCCGCAGCTAGACCTTCTGCGCCGCCTGGCCCATTGGATGCTGAAAGAACCCGAACTGGAGGAAGAGGCGCTGACGACCACCGCCACCGATCTGGCCCTAAATGTACAGCGCCGCACGGTGTTAGAGGCCGCCCCGCCGCCCCTGACCATCACCGCACCAAATGGCGATGCGGTGGAACTTGATATGACCAAACAGGCCGATGGCCGCTTTGGCATAGACTATGCCGCGCCCGAGGCGGGGCTATATCGTCTGGTGCAGGGCGATTTGCAGCGCGTGGTCGCCGTGGGCATTTCCATCCCCCGCGAATATGCCCAAGTGGTGGCCAACAGCGCGGCGCTGGCCCCCGCGATTGCCGCCACCAAGGGCGGCATCGCCCGTATCGAGGACGGCCCCATCGACCTGCGCCACGTCTCCACAGGCCGCACCGCCGCAGGGCGCGGCTGGCTGGGCATCACCCCGCGCGGGGCCTATGTGACACAAGGCATCCGCATCGCACCCCTGCTGCCACCATGGGCATGGCTGGCGCTGGCCGCGATGCTGTCCTTGGCCGCATGGCTGTGGGAAGGGCGGCGGAGGGTTTAACGCCCCCGCAAAATCACCTTCCGTGACGCGCTGGCAAAATCGCGGCGGAACAGCACAGCCGTTGTGATAACCGTCGTCGCGACCAACCCCCACGGCCCCAGCAGCCAGCCCAAGGCCCCCAGCGCAAAGTAAATCGACCGCAGCCCGCGATTGAAACTTTTCGCCGCCGTAATGTTCAAATCCGCCGTTTGTTCGGCGCGCAAAAACGCATTCTTATCCTTCGGATCATTCGGCACCGCCGCCATCACAATCGCGCAATAGCCAAACAGGCGGTTCGCCCAGACAAATTTCAGCAGAGCATTGACCAAAAACAGCACCATCAGCCCCGCGCGCAGCCGCATCTGCTCCAAATCGTTCGGCAGCGGCAAATCAGCCGCCAGCCCCATCAGCAGCGCAGGATTGACGATCAGCGCCAGCCCGCCGCCCACCGCAATCATCGACGCGCTGGCGAAAAACGCCGTGCCCTGCCGCAGGCTGTCAATAATCGTGCCGTCAAACACGCGCGGGATGCGGGTGACAAACTCGTGCATCCACATATGGCGGTAATCCTGCATGATATAGCTGACCGATGGCCAGCGCGCAGGCGGATGTTCAATCAGCCATCCAATGCCGAGCCACGCGAAAACAAAAAACCCCAAGGCAAGCGTATCATACAGCGCAAGTGCAGGCATCGGCAGTCTCCTTTCCCATAAGGCTAACTGTTGCGGCGGCAATGTCACGCCCCAATCGCAGGGCTTGAAACAGCGCGCCCCGCCCCCCAAATGAAAGATACCCAAAGCCCGAACGGCTTTGGGCCACCGTCTTGATCGACAGCCTTGCCCAAATGGGAAGGCACCCCACGCGATACATCGCTTTGAAAGGATGACCTATGCGTACCTACGATTTTGCCCCGCTTTACCGCGCCACCGTTGGCTTTGACCGAATAGCCGATCTTTTGGATCGCGCGCTGACGGCGGATGCCAGCACCGCAGCCTACCCGCCCTATAACATCGAAAAAACGGGTGATCACGACTATCGCATTTCTCTGGCTGTGGCGGGCTTTGCGCCAGATGATCTGAACGTCGAGGTTAAGGAAGGCGCGCTGCACATCACCGCCCGCCGCACCGAAGAGGCCGAGGAACGCACCTTCCTGCACCGCGGCATCGCCACCCGCGCGTTCGAGCGGCGCTTTGCCTTGGCCGACCATGTCCGCGTGACGGGGGCCACCCACGAACACGGCATGCTGCATATTGACCTGGTGCGCGAAATGCCCGAAGCCCTACGCCCCCGCCGCATTGAAATTGGCCATGCAGGCGGCAAAGATGTGCAGGTTGGGCTGGCCTCCGATACGCCGCAAATCGGCCAAGCCTAAGCCAACACGGCCCATTAATCGCGGCCCGATAAAGGCAAAAAGCGCGCAGGTTGCCCTGCGCGCTTTCCGTTTGGGCATTAACCCAAAACATTCTGGTAAAACCAACTTTTGGCCAAACAAGGGTAAAGCGCAGCGGCGCGCCAAACCCGTGGCCGAATACTCATACACACCAGAACACGTTCATTTATAGGGCCGATTCCTTGAGGAATGGTTACCAACCATAAAGCAGGCGATCATAAATTCCGTAGGCCCCTGCCTCGCTGTTCATCGCGCGCCCAGATTTGGTGGCACGGGCATAGCTGAGCGTGGCATTATAGGTGCCATTCCCAAAGGCGCCATCAAGGGGGCCATAGTAAAAGCCGCCCCGCGCAAGGCTGCGCTGGATAGCGCGGCGTTCGGAATAGCTATAGCTGGAAAAGGCATAGGCAGCAGGCGTTTGCGAAACGTGTGGCACGTAAACCACTGGTGCGGGCTTGTTCGGCAGTGGCACAGGGCGAACATCGGGGGTGTACGGCGCCTGCGGCGTGTGCGGCGTCTGCGTCGATTTGATCAGACCTTGCAGCAGCAGCACCCCAATCGCGCCAGCCACGATCCCCTGATCATGGCGATCCAGCGCAAAGGCAGGGGCAGGCAGGGCCA
>CAXNEP010000071.1:0-8627 GCA_964200865.1 Cypionkella sp.
CAGCCTGCCGCAAAATCGCGATGATCTGCGCCTCAGTGTATCTGCTTGTCTTCATGCGAAATCTCCTCATGCATCTTGCCGAGAAAATTCTACTTATGCACCCCCTTACTTTTGGGGGGGATTACCCATAGCTACAGCTGCCACGATCATCGCGATGGTTTGGGGATCGGCACTAGGTATTATGTTGGCCCTTATCGGAGGGCGAACCGATGCGATTGTGATGCGTTTTATTGACGCCATGATGTCGATCCCGTGGATATTGCTGGTCATGCTGTTCGTTGCGGCATTGGGCAGCAGTTCTGCCGCACTTGTACCAGTGCTTGGATTTTCCTACGGATTATCGGCGGTTTACCTTGCACGGGCCGCAGCACTTGATTTTGTCGCGCGGGATTTTGTTGTGGCCGCGCAGATCCGTGGCCATTCGCGCTGGTCGATTGCAGTGACCGAGCTTTTGCCAAATGTGCGCGATAGCCTTGCCGTGCAAGGTGCGATGCAATGGTCTTGGATTTTGCTTGCCGTCAGTTCTTTATCCTTTCTTGGAATGGGGGTAGCCCCGCCAACCCCAGACTGGGGCCAGATGATTGCAGACGCCCGCGGCATCATGCAGCGCGCGCCTTGGGCGCTGATCTGGCCAATGCTTGCCCTAAGTTCGCTTGTGATTGGGGTAAACTTGGCCGTCGACGCTTTGGCGCGAGCGACCGGAGTTGAACGCTCGCATCGGGTGCCAGGCGCATGACGCAGTCCGCGCCACTGCTGGAGGTGGAAAACCTGCAAGTCGGGGGGGCTGGCTTTCTGGTTGTGGACAAGGTTTCCCTTACAATCGGCCAAGGCGAGAGTTTTGGAATAGCGGGGGAGTCGGGCTCTGGGAAAAGCACGTTGCTTTTGTCTCTTATGGGCATGATGCGGCCAGGTTTACAGGCAATCAGTGGGTCGGTCAGGCTGAACGGTTCACCGATGCTTGGGCAATCCGAGGCTGCACTTGCATCCGTTCGCGGCAGCAAGATTGCGCTTATCCCGCAGAACGCTGCAAGCGCGCTTAACCCCAGCCGCCGGATCGGCGCGCAAATTGACGAGGCATTAATGTTGCATAGCGCGCTGAACAGGCGCGAGCGGCCAGAGCGGGTTCTTGACCTTTTGGGTAGGGTCCTTCTGCCAGAGCCAGCCGAGATTGGGCGCCGGTTTCCGCACGAGCTGTCGGGTGGGCAAGTGCAACGAGCCGCAATCGCTATGGCCTTGGCGGGTGAGCCAAATGTGCTGCTTCTGGACGAGCCTACAACGGGGCTTGATGTCACCACGCAGTCCGCGCTGTTGGATTTGCTCGTCGATCTGAAGCATCGATCCAAAGTCGCTATGGTTTGCGTCAGTCACGATCTGGGCGTCTTGGCGCGGCTGTGCGATCGGATCGGGGTGATGTATGCTGGCGCAATGGTCGAGGAAGGGCCGCTGGTTTCGGTTCTGGCGCGTCCCCAACATCCCTATACACAGGCGCTTGCGGCGTCGATCCCGCGTCTGGAAGGGGCGGGCCTGCCGTTGCCTATTGAGGGCAGCCCCCCCTCGCTGTTCAATCTGCCATCTGGCTGCCGTTTTGCGCCGCGTTGTGCTTTTGTGCAGGACGCTTGCCACACGCAGCGCCCAGAGTTGATCTTGGTTGAGAAAGACCACAAGATTGCGTGCTTACGTCCCAATATCGCGCCCGCCCCACCGCCCCACCGCCCAATTACCGAATTTGCCGAAGGAGCCCCGCTGCTTTGTGTTCAAGGGCTTTCGGTTGGCTATGCCAAACATGGTATATTCGCCCAAAACGCGCCAACGCCCGTGGTCGAAGACGTTAGTTTCACCGTGGTCAGGGGGGAAGTGCTTGGGCTTGTAGGCGAATCTGGCTCGGGCAAGTCTACCATTCTGAGGGCGATTGCTGGGCTTGCCATGCCAACCGCTGGCCAGATCACGCTCATATCTAAGGACCGGGCTGAATATCTTGCGGCAAGCGCCACGGAACGCCCGTTGTCCCAGCTTTGCGCGATCCAACTGATCTTTCAGAACCCTGATGCGTCGCTAAACCCTCGGCATCGCGTTATAGATCTTTTGGCCCAGCCCTTAATGCTTTACGGGCAAGTGCCACGTTCTGAACTGCGCGCCAAGGCCGCCGATCTTTTGGGCGAAGTGCGCTTGGGCGCCGCGACTTTAGATCGGAGGCCCGCGCAGCTTTCAGGGGGGGAACGTCAAAGGGTCGCCATCGCGCGCGCCTTCGCGGCAGAACCAGATTTGCTTTTGTGCGATGAGATCACCACAGCACTTGACGTTTCGGTGCAAGCGGCGGTTTTGGAACTAATTCGCGACTTGGCCAGAAAGCACAACGTTGCTGCTGTTTTCGTGTCGCACGACCTCGCAGTGGTGCGGTCGATCGCCGATCGCATCGCGGTGCTGCACAAAGGCCGTGTTGTTGAAATCAATGACGCCCAAGAGCTTTGCGCGCAGCCGTTGGATCCTTATACCAAAAGGCTTATCACGTCTGTTCTGGATATCCCTGCTTAAGGGTTCTATTCTAGAGGTGCCATCATCGGTTAGTTCCGTCTAAAGATAAGAGCAATGTCAGTCTTTGCGCGACTGGCTGGTGTCACATTGCGATTGCAATAGCAGGTGCTTCGACAAATCCTGCCCCAGCGACCAAACAATCAACTATCGTACACACATAGCCTTGAACACATGGGACAATCGCGATCAGCGCCGCAAGATAACTGCAGCCTCTATTGCCGCGTTCGGAAAATGTGTGAATTACCGACGAGACCCTCTTGAAGCCTTTTTGGATGTCAGGCGCTTTGAAAACAAAAACGGGTTTGAAATTCTAATCAGACCGATCGGCTTCCATCGAAAGAACACCCCTTAGCCGCGGTCGCGATTCTGGCAAAACCAAAACATTTCCGAGCACCAGAAAATGCCCAAGGTGGCATCGCAATTGGCTACGTTGCGTCATGGATCAAAGACAGAAAAACCATCTCTATCGACGCACACGCTTATCTGGCAGTAACGCTGACAGCCTTAGTCAATTGCCAACCGCAAAGCCGCTTTGATGATCTGCTACCACCGAAGTTCATGCTACCAGTTCGGCAGCCACTGGGGTTTTGCGAATGCTCAAATCCAATAAGAAACCATTAACTCAGTTGGATAAACTCTGGTTGGGACGCATCAATTACCTGATCAATCTCTGCGCGTGTGGGCATCGAAGGCGCTGTGCCGCTTCGGGTTACGGAAATTCCGGCCGTTGCACAGCCGAAGCGAACGGCGTCGATCACGTTTTTGCCTTCGGACAAAGCCACCGCGAAGCCGCCGCTGAACGCATCACCTGCGCCCGTGGTTTCCACAACGGGGCCTGCCGAGATGACAGGCACATGCACTGTTTGCAGATGGTCATGATAAAGCGCGCCGTTCTCGCCCAAGGTTATGACGATCGCGCCAACACCCCGTGCTATCAAAACGCTTGCAGCGGCCTTTGCCTCGTCCAAGTTCCGCACTGGTAGGCCCGTAAGCGCCTCGGCCTCGGATTCGTTGGGCGTTAGAAAATCACAAAGCGCCAGCATCTCATCGGGCAAGCTTGCGGCGGGGGCGGGGTTTAGAATGGTGGTCACTCCTGCCTTGCGGGCAATTTCAAGGCCCCGCATGGCAGCGGCCATGGGCTGTTCCAACTGGGTCACAAAAACCCCTGCCGATTGAATGAGGGCGGTGTTGCGTTCGACATCTTCGGGCGCAATTTGGCTGGCAGCGCCTGGTGCCACAATGATTGCATTGTTGCCAGTTGCATCTTCGATGAAGATATACGCGGCACCCGTATAACTGGTGTTATCGGTGGTGACTTCAGGAACAACTCCTGCGTTTGCCCATGTTTTCAACCCAATTTCGGCAAAAGCATCGGCTCCGAGGCGGGTGATGAAATGAGTTCTTCCGCCCGCTTTTGCGGCTGCAACAGATTGGTTTGACCCCTTTCCACCAGGCCCCAGCACAAAGGAATTGCCCAAAATCGTCTCGCCCATTTTGGGCTGCCGCGCCGCGCGATAGGCGGTGTCGACGACAAAAATACCCAAGATCACGATAGGTTTGACGGCCTGGCTCATGTTTATTCCTCTGGCGCGATCACGCCTTTGCGCAGCATAAAGCAGCCGTAGAACCGCCGTTCGCCCGTTTGAATAACGGCATAGGCATTGCGCGCCAGATCATAAAAGGCGAATCGTTCGATCGAGATCATCAGGCGCGGACGACCTTCGGCGCGGTCAATTTCGGCCTGAACCTCGGCCTGAACAGGTGGAATACTTGCCGCGTCGCCTACAATTTCCATACGGCCTGCGAAATCATCGACAAAGGTATCCAGTGGCAAAACCGACAGGACAGCCTGAATCGCCTGTGCCGCGGTCAGGTTTTCCATCCGAAGCAGTTGGCCAAGGTCGGTGTGGCGCGCTACTGAATCGGCGGGAAAATTGGTGTCCGAAATGATAAGAACATCACCGTGACCCATCGCGCGCAAAGCGCCCAGCACGTCAGCATTCAGACGGTTGTCGATTCCCTTTAGCATCCCAAATCTACCTTAATAAATTGCCCCAAGTTACTTGGCTGAAAGTCGTTGCCCCGTAGCGTTGTCGAAAAGATGCGACGCGGCAGGATTGGGGGCAAGGGTAATTGTTGCGCCGGGCGCAAAGTCGACCCGATTGCGAAAAACGGCAGTCATGTCTTTTCCATCAAAGCGCAACACGACATGGGTTTCCGAACCCGTGGGTTCAACCACGGCCACCCGCCCCGTCAGCCCCGCATCGGCGATATGCAAATGCTCTGGCCGAATGCCATAAACAACAGCGCGTCCTTCATCGGCGCGAATGCCATGCGGCAAGGGCAAAAGGGTGCCCTGCACTTTGACCATACCGTCCGTAATCACCCCGTCCAGCATGTTCATCGACGGGCTGCCGATGAAGGCGGCGACAAAGGTGTTAGCGGGGCGATCATAAAGTTCCAGCGGCGCACCCACCTGTTCAATTCGCCCGCCCTGCATGACCACGATCTGATCGGCCATTGTCATAGCCTCGATCTGATCATGCGTGACATAGACGATGGTGGTTTTCAGCCGATGGTGCAATTCTTTGATTTCGGTGCGCATTTGCACGCGCAGTTTGGCGTCAAGGTTGGACAAAGGTTCGTCGAACAAAAACACCGCTGGATCGCGTACAATCGCGCGGCCCATTGCCACGCGCTGGCGCTGCCCACCCGAGAGCGCACGCGGAAAACGATCCAGATAGGGGGTAAGCCCCAATATGCCTGCCGCATGTTCGACCTTGGCGCGGATCGCATCGCTGGACATACCGCGCATTTTCAGCGCGAACCCCATGTTGGCTGCCACGGTTTTGTGGGGGTAGAGGGCATAGTTCTGGAACACCATAGCAATGTCGCGTTCAGACGGGGGCAGGTTGTTTACCCGTTTGCCGCCGATCATCACATCGCCGCCCGACACTTCTTCAAGACCTGCCAGCATCCGCAGCAATGTGGATTTTCCGCAACCTGAAGGGCCGACCAGCACAACAAAATTGCCGTCGGGAATGTCCAAATCCAGCCCGTGCATCACCTGAAGCACGCCATAGCTTTTGCGCAGCGCGCGGATTGTCACCTCTGCCAAGTGTCATCTCCCCCAAAACCTTGCGGTATTTCTAAACCAGCTTTGGCGGGGCTGTCTACCCACTGACCATACTAACATGTTAGAATCTTGACAGCTTCATGCCATTTTGCGAAGCTGTCTTTCGGGAGGCGTCAGTTGGGGTTTGGGAAGGCCCATGTCGGGCGGGCGTTTTGCCTGCGCTACGGCAACTGCGGCACCAAAAGGGATGATCGCAACATATCATAACCTTGGCCCAATCAGGTCAAGGATGTTCAACCGGGAGGAGCTATCGTGAAGGTCGATGTATATAATGCAATGGCGCGGGCCAAGTTAAGCCGCCGCCAAATGCTGCAAGGCACAGTGGCACTGGGCACCGTTGCAGCGATGCCACAAGTGATGGGCTTTGGCCCAGCCATGGCCCAAGACAATCTGCGGGCGCAGATTTTGGCCATTCCAGGCGTGGGCAATGGCAGCCCTACCGATGCCGATTGGCAAAAAGTGGGCGAGCTATGCCTTGCCGCAACTAAGGCGAACGTGGCCGAAGGCGAGTTTGCTGGGGTCGAGCTGACCTTCCTTGGTTTGAATAACCAGAACCTGCACAACCTGCTGTTCCGCGGCTTTCTCAAGCCATGGGAGGCCTACACCGGCGCAAAAATCAATTGGATCGACCTTGCGCAGGCCGATTATAACCCCCGCCTGCAACAAGCGATTGCAACAGGCACGGTCGATTTCGACATCATTGAAATGGGCGCGCCGTTTGAAGGCGACACCGCTGGGCGCGGCCTGCTGGACGAGATGCCCGATTGGGTCAAGACCCAGATCGAAATGGACGATTATGTGAACTATCTGAAGGCCCCCGTCGGCACATGGGATGGCAAAACCTACCGTGTCACCATCGACGGCGACTGCCATACCTATGCCTATCGCAAGGATTACTTTGGCGATGGCGCAATTGGCGGAGCCGAGGTGCCAAAGACCTGGCAGCAGGTGAATGCCGTGTCCAAGGCTTTGGTTGGTCAGACCGACCCGCTTACGGGCCAGCCCGCCTTTGGCTATCTGGACCCGCTGAAAGGCTGGGGTGGGTTTGGGTTCTACTTCTTGGAAAACCGCGCAACGCCTTATGTTAAGCATCCGTCCGATCCCGCATGGCTGTTCGACCCCGAAACGATGAAGCCACGCGTGAACAACCCAGGCTGGGTGCAGGCCATTCAGGACGTGATGGATCTAATCGCCACGCCAAACGCCTATCCTGCTGACCAGATCAACGCCGACCCTGGCACGACAGCCTTTAGCCAGTTCTTGGCGGGCACAGGCTCTATGCTGACATGGTGGGGCGATGTCGGCTCGTCAGCGCGCACTTCGGACAGCTCGGTTGTGGGCGATGTGGTGGGCTTTGGCATCAACCCCGGCTCGGACAAGGTTTACAACAGCCAAACTGGCGCATGGGAAGAAACCTATAACGAATCGCCCAACATGGCCTATCTGGGTTGGGGCATCTACGTCACCAACCGCGTGTCTGGCGATGAGAAAAAGCGCAAGGCCGCATGGTCTGCAGCCGCCCATTTGGGGGGCAAAGACCTGTCGCTGTGGACAGCGGCCTATCCTTCGGGCTTCCAGCCGTATCGCAACTCGCACTTCCAGTACGACGAATGGGCGGCGGCAGGCTATGATAAGGATTTCGTGGCCGACTACCTTGGTTCAAACGCCGACAGCTACAACCACCCCAATGCTGCGATTGAACCGCGCATTCCTGGCATCTTCCAATACTATTCCGTGGCCGAGGATGAACTGGCCAAGGGCTATGCGGGCCAATACAAATCGGCGCAAGAAACTGCCGATGCCATTGCTGCCGCGTGGGAGAAAATCACCGACCAAATCGGCCGCGACGGACAGATTGCGCTTTATAAGGCAAGCCTTGGCATGTGACAATTCATGGGGCGCGGCGTGGCTGCGCCCCATCTTAAACATTGGCAGGGTGCGCAGCGCATGCGCACCCTGTTTCACCCCGCTCCCACCGCGCAATCAACAGCGCGCAAATGGGAGGCAAGTTTGGGCAGGAATTTAATGTGAGCGGCGCAGGCGATCTTCTTCATGTCGTGACCAATGACACCATCTCGGACAGGCGCAAAAGCTTTGGCCGCGCGATTATCTGGGGGTCTGGTCTGCTGATGTTGGCCGTTGGGGCGGCTCAGTCGCTGCAATTGGCGGGCAGTGCGTCCTTTGGTTTTGAAAACTGGCGGCCAACCCTTTACGCCTATGTCGCCTGGACAACTTGCCTGTGTTGGGGCCAAGTTTTGCAGCATGGCGAGGCGGGCAAGCGCACGCTGTTCGTGCTGCCTGCGGCAATGTTTGTTATCTCGCTGACGGTTTTTCCGCTGCTGTTCGGGCTGGTGATTGCCTTTTCCGATTGGAACCTGTCCAGCCCAGATGGCCGCCAGTTCAACGGATTGGATAATGTCCGCCAGATGTGGGCCGATCCGTTCTATTGGAACGCCATGGCCAATATGATCTGGTATGTGCTGGCCATTTTTGTGGAATATGCCATTGCCTTTGCGCTGGCCTTGGCGCTGAACGCCGAAATCCGCGCGCGCAAGTTTTTCCGCGTAGCATTTTTGTTGCCGCTGATGCTGTCGCCCGTTGCCGTTAGCTGGATGATCGGCAAATCGATGCTAGAGCCGCGCTTTGGCCCCATCGCACGGCTGGGGCGCGCCTTGGGTTGGGATGATCCTTCGTTCTTTGGCGACCCTGTTGTGGCCAAGATCACTATTATGGTGATGGATGCTTGGACGTTTATTCCCTTTATGATGATTATGATTTTGGCAGGCCTGCAAGCCATCCCCAAGGAATTGAACGAGGCTGCGCGCGTGGATGGGGCAAATGGCTGGCGCGCGTTTTGGGAAGTGACATTTCCCATGATGCTGCCAGTATCGATCACCGCGATCCTGATCCGCATTATCTTTAAGCTGAAGCTGGCCGATATCGTGATCGCCGTCACTTC
>CAXNEP010000072.1:0-8627 GCA_964200865.1 Cypionkella sp.
CGAGGGTAAGATGGTCGCCAATCTGGTGCAGGTGTTGTACCTCAAGCTGGACAATTACCCGCTGGGGTCGGCGCTGGCGGTGTCATCGATGCTGCTGGTGGGGCTGGCCTTGATGATGGCGGCGATGCAACTTGCCATTTTCGGATATGTTTTCAAACGCATAGCGGGAACAACGCCGCTGATCTTGGCCATTTTCACCGCACTTGCCGCAGCCCAAGCCCTGTTGCTGGTGGTGATTGTTTTGTGGCTGATCACCGATAGCGCGGTGCTGACCGTGGCCGTGGGGGCCGCACTGCATGTCATTGCCCTATTGGCCCTGCGCCGCAAAAGGAGCGCGCTATGAACGGCGGTTGGTTTCGCATTTACGCCTTTGGGTTTTTGCTGTTTCTCTACGCGCCCATCATCCTTTTGCCGATTTTTGCTTTTAACGATGGCGCGATTGTGGCCTTCCCGCTGGCAGGTTTTACCACAAAATGGTTCGATCAGCTGTGGGTGGAACCTGCCCTGCATCAGGCGTTGAAAAATTCGCTGATCATCGCGGTGTCGGCATCAATCTTATCAACTTGCCTTGGCGTTTTCGCCGCCCGCGCCAGCACACGCTATAACTTTCCGCTGAAAGGCGGCATCATCGGCATGATTATGCTGCCCTTGGTTTTGCCAGAAATTATCCTTGCCATTGCGCTGCTGGTCGTGCTGCTGGGCATTGGCATTCCCCTATCAATTTATACGGTGATTTTGGGCCATGTCCTTGTTTGCACACCGTTTTCTATCGCGGTGCTGACAGCGGCCTTTCAATCTTTGGACAAATCCTTGGAAGAGGCGGCCTACGATTTGGGTGAAACCCCTGCATCGACCTTTCGGCTGATTATCCTGCCACTGGTCACGCCAGGCATCATTTCATCCTTGCTGATGACCTTTACCATTTCCTTGGACGAGTTTTTGATGGCCTTTTTCTTAGCTGGAACCGAGCCAACTTTGCCCGTCTATATCTTTTCGCAATTCCGTTTTCCAAAATCTGTGCCCGTGGTTTTGGCGCTTGGCACGGTTTTGGTTGTGGCATCGATTATCCTTCTGACCATCGCAGAATATTTCCGCCGCCGCGGCATTGCCAAAACGGGCGGGAAAGACACTGGAGGCTTCCTATGAGTTCCGAAAAACCCGTCATGATCGAATTTCGGGACGTGCATAAATATTATGGCGATTATCACGCGCTGCGCGGCATTAATGCCACCATCCGCGCGGGCGAATTTTTCTCGCTTCTGGGCCCATCGGGCTGCGGAAAAACCACGCTTTTGCGCACCATTGCGGGGTTTGAAGGCATTTCTTCGGGCGCGGTGATGATTGGCGGCGAAGACATGGCCGATGTGCCCGCCAACCAGCGCCCGACCAATATGGTGTTTCAATCCTACGCGATTTTTCCGCATTTGACGGTGGCCGAAAACGTGGGATTTGGCCTGCGCAAAGACCCGCGGTCTAAGGCGGAAAAGGCCAAAGCCGTCGAAGATGCGCTGGGAATGGTGGGGCTAACGGGCTATGGCGCGCGGGCGGCACATGCCCTATCGGGCGGGCAGCGCCAGCGCGTGGCCTTGGCGAGGGCGCTGATTCTAAAGCCAAAAGTGCTGCTTTTGGACGAGCCGCTATCCGCGCTGGACAAAAAGATGCGCGAGCAGATGCAGGTCGAGCTGATTAAGCTGCAACGCCAAGTGGGCATTACCTTTATTCTGGTCACGCATGACCAAGAAGAAGCTTTGGTGATGTCTGACCGCATCGCCGTGATGTTTGAAGGCCAAATCGCCCAACTCGCTGACCCTGAAACCCTGTACCGCCGCCCTGCCAGCCGCAAAGTGGCCGATTTCATCGGCACGATGAATTTCCTGCCTGCCAAAATTCTAAGCGAGGCGGGCGGCAAGGTAGAGGTTGAGGCGCAGGGATTTGGCAAAATCACGCTGAACGACGATCAAGTGATGAGCGCGGAAGGCAGCGCAGGGGGGGCCACAGTGGGGTTCCGCCCCGAAACCCTGACCATTTTGTTCGATGGCCAAACGGGCAGTGATTTTGAAAGCGAAGCCGTGGTAGAAGAGGTCGTCTATTACGGCGACATGACCTATTACGACATTAAAATCAAAGGCTGCGACACGGCTGTGCGCCTGTCGATGCGCAATGTCTTTGGCCGCCCCGTGCTGGATATTGGCACCAAAACCCGCGTGGCATGGTCGGCAGGTGCGTTGGTTTTGTTCCGCTGAGGGAAAGGGGGCTTTCCGCCCCCTTAAACCCCCGAAGGTATTTGGTGAGTTAGGAAGCAGGCAGGGCCTAGCGTTTGATAAGCTTCGGGCTGCCTGCGATTTTTTCATCAGGCTTGCCGATGATCTTGTCTTCACGCCCTGCAAAATCGACGCTGCGCAGAATGGTTTGCATCACGGCAATGCGGGTGCGTAGTTTATCGTCTGACAGGATAACCGTCCAAGGCGCTGATTTAAAATGTGATTTTTCCAGCGTCTCGTCGATGGCTGCGGTATAGGAATCCCATTTGGGCAGCCCGTCAATATCAATCTGGGACAGTTTCCATTGTTTGAGCGGGTCTTGCTCGCGGTCTAAAAAGCGTTTGAGCTGTTCGGCTTGGCCGACCTCTAGCCAGAATTTGATCAGGGTTATGCCTTCGTCCACCAGCATGTTTTCAAATTCGGGCAATTGGCGAAAGAATTTCTGGCGCTGATCTGGTTTGCAAAAGCCGAACACATGTTCGACCACCCCGCGATTGTACCAGCTGCGGTCGAACAGGGCGACTTCACCTTTTGCGGGCAAATGGTCGATATAGCGTTGAAAATACCACTGGCCCGCCTCGCGTTCGGTGGGTTTAGACAGGGCCACAACGGCGGCTTGGCGCGGGTTCATATAGGCGCGCACTGTGTCAATCGCGCCGCCCTTGCCCGCCGCATCGCGCCCCTCGAACACCACAACCAGCCGCTTGCCCGTGGTTTTCACATCGGCCTGCAGCCGCGCCATTTGAATTTGCAAGCCGTCCATATGTTCGGAATAGGCCTTTTTCTTCAACTCGGTGCGGTAGGGGTAGCCATCCCATAGGATTTCATCCGCGCTGGCCGCAGCCAAGGTGCGGCGCACAGATTCGGGCGCGCCAGTTGCTGCAAAGGCGCTGATCGCGCCGTCAAAGGGCAGGGAAGTATGGGTCATGTCGGCACCTTGTTGGAAAAGCGGCGGTAAATGGCAACAACAATCATCGCCAGATACAGCGCTGAGATCATACGAAAGTTCAGCGTGTAGATTTTGGCGAGCCCCGTTAATTCCGAGGTGGAAATGACGCTGAGCTTCCAATCAAAAATATCAAAAATATCGCCAAAGCCCCCTTTGGAAAATTGGTCGAACAAAAAGCCGAATTTAAAGCGCAAGCACTCGGCATCGGTTTTGGAAATGCGGTCGCAGATGCTTTGGTCAATCGCCAAGATCACCGCAATTGCCGATGCGACCACCGCGATAGAGGACAGCACAACGCCCTTTTGGTCAAAGGCATTGGCGGAAAACAGGCCCGAAATGAGGTAGATCATCGACAAGAACGGCAGCACTGCGATGATAGAGATGACGATGGTCATAAAGACCGAAAACACCGCCATTTTCAGGCTGTCAAAGCCGAAATCTTGGTCGAAAAAACCCGGAAAATAGCTGTCATAGACAATACCCAGCGCCATAAGGGCTAGGGCGGCACCAGCGGCGAAGCAGGCCCATGTGAACATCTTGTCGACGAGGCGGGCAAATTTGGATTTTGTCTGTGTCATGCGGTTGCCAAGGGTTCAGGCGAGTATCGCACAGATTGTGCCTAAGGCAAGAGTCGCGCGATGGCAGACAGAATGGCGGCGCTGTGATGGTGATGGGGCATATGGCCTGCGCCGTGCAAAACGGTCAGGCGGGCGCGGGGCAGGATATGGGCCAGTTTTTGCGAGTGGATCGCCAGCGGCACGATGGTGTCGGCGTCGCCGTGGATCATCTCGCAGGGCATGTCCAAGGCAGGGTATCCTGCCATTTGGCCGCGAATATCGCCGAGCAGCGCGTTCACTTGGGCACTGTTCGTGGCAAGGCTGTGCGCGCGGGTTGCCAGCATAGCGCCGAACCCATCCAAATAATCGGGTGGCGCTGTTTGGGGGGCGAACACTGCATTGGTTGCCGCGCTCACATAGGCGTCAGGCACAAAAGCGGCAGCCACAGGTGCAATCAACCCGCGGCCAAGGCGCGAATTGGTTAAGCGATACCAAGGGTCTAGCTTGCCTGGCCATGGCAGAGACGGTGCAGATATCAGCACCAGCGCGCGGGGCTTTTCAAGGGCTGCCCAAGCCAGTGAAACGCTGCCACCATAGCTGTGGCCAACTAGTACGGGTGTTCTGATGTTTAACGCCTGCGCGGCGGCGCGCAAATGCGCCGCTTGCGCGGCCAAATGCGCCCCACCTGCAATGGAATCCGAGTGGCCGTGACCAGGGCGGTCAAATGCCGTAACTGTAAAGCGGTCTTCAAGCGCGGCGCGCAAACCAAATTCCCATTCGCGCAAATTGCCCGATGCGCCGTGAACAAGTACGATGTCTGGCCCATGGCCGCTGGTTTTGTAATGCACCCTTGCGCCGTCTACGGTGATAAACTGGCCGATGGGGGGAAATTGGGCATCAATAGTCTCGCGCCGCGCGGCATTCAGCCAACTGATTTCCAGCGCAGCGAGCGCTACAACCGCAACAAGGATGGCAGCACTAAAGCCCAATTTTATCAACGTCGTAAGGGGTGGTTTGGTAAATCTCGTTGATCCAATTGCCGTAAAGCAAATGGGCATGGCTGCGCCAGCGGTTCAGCGGCGCGCGCGCGGGATCATCGCCTTCATAGTAATTCAGCGGCACGTTGATGGGCGTGCTATTCGCGATATCACGGTCATATTCCTGCTTAAGCGTGTCACTGTCATATTCAATGTGGTTGAAAATATACAGCGCGCGGTGGGCCGTATCTTCCACAAGGCAGGGGCCTGTTGCATCGCTGCCCAGCAGCGTGATCAAACCATTGGCATGCGCAATATCGGCCTGCTGAATTTCTGTCCAACGGCTGACAGGGATGACAAAATCATCCGAAAAGCCGCGCAAATAGGGCGAGGTGGGCTGCAAATTGCGGTGGGGAAAGCAGCCAAACGCCTTATGCTGCAACAGGTGCTTGGGCACGCCGTGAAAATGGTAAATCATCGCCATGCCCCCCCAGCACACGCCAAAGGTCGAATGCACATGGGTCTGCGTCCAGTCCATCACGCGCTTTAACTCGTTCCAATAGGTCACATCTTCGTAAGGCAGATGTTCAATCGGCGCGCCTGTGATTATCAGCCCATCAAACTTTTCGCCCGTGGCCGCCACATCGCTAAACGGGCGGTAGAAGGTTTCCATATGATCGGCGGCGGTGTTTTTGGCCTGATGCTCGCTCATCCGGATCAGTTGAAAATCAATCTGCAAGGGGGTTGCGCCAATCAGCCGGGCGAATTGATTTTCGGTCTGAATCTTTTTGGGCATCAGGTTTAAAAGCCCAATGCGCAGCGGACGGATCTCCTGCGCGCTGGCGCGTTCGGGCGACATCACCATCACGCCTTCGCGCGATAGAACATCAAAAGCTGGCAGGTTTTGGGGCAGGGTAATGGGCATGAACAGGCCTTACATAAGATCGTGGGCGGCGCGGTCAACGGCGCTGGCAATCATCGCGTCAAAGGCGGCGGGGGTTTTTGCGGCTTCAACCTGCTGAGCAGTCACCGTCACGCCCCAGCGCGCCATGGCGTGATAGCGGGGCTGGCGCGCATCCAAAAGCCGCGCGTAGCCAAAGCGCAAAAATGCGTCAGGGTCAGCGTTTTCGGGGCTGGCCCCTGTTTGCGCCAAAAACTCGCCCCAAACTTGCAGCAAGAATTCGGGGCGGTAATACATGGGCTTTGGCGCGCGATCAAAGCGGCGGGCCAGTTCGGCGCGGTGATCGTCCGATCCTTTGATCCAGACCAGCAGCATGTTTTCTGCCATGGCGGCCATGGTGGGATCATGGGGATCAGCGCCGTCGACCACCTCGCAGATCGAGCCTGACGTATCGCAGACAAAGTGTTGATAGCCATAGATATCTTGCGCGCGGTCGATGAAACGGGCGGTGTCGAGCAGTGCCGAAACTTCGGCCCCGCGATGCTGGTCTTGGCGGCGCTGATATTCGCCAAAGGGCAGGCCCCCGCGCGCACCATCACCCGGTTTGCCCAAATAGGTGGACAGCGGCGCAAGGTTATCAAAGGTGATATTGCTGGCGATATAAACCGAATCTGACAGCATCAATTCGCGCAAAAGCGGCACTTTCATCGCCTCGCGCTTAAAATTATCACTGATATATTCGCCCATATAGCGCGTGCCAATGCGGTAATCGACCGAGTAGTGAAACCAATTGGCCTGCCCGCGCAGCATATTGGCAAGCGTGGTTTTGCCAAGGCCCGACATGCCAAACAGCAAAACGCGCTTTGCGCCTGCTGCCAAATACTCTGCGCCGCTGGAATAAATCATCTCGCCCTCGTTTTGGCTTTCATAGCGAATCGGATGGAACGGGGGAAGGGCCTAGCTGTCTTTGCCATCCAAACGGTCAGCGCGGCGCAGGGCAGGGAACATATAGGCCCACAGGCCCGTGATGCCCAGCGTGCCAATACCGCCCACAACAACTGCGGCCACGGGCCCAATGAACCGCGCGACAAAGCCCGATTCAAATTCGCCCAGCTCATTGCTGCCCGCAATAAACAGGCCAGAGACCGAGCTGACGCGCCCGCGCATATGATCGGGCGTGACCACTTGCACCAAGGTTTGGCGCACAAAGACCGAAATCATATCGGCGGCCCCCAGCACCACAAGGGCTGCAAGCGATAGGTACAGGTTGCGCGACAGGCCAAAGATGATGGTGGCAATACCAAACACCGCCACCGCCCACAGCATCCGCCGCCCCGCGTACCGCACAAGCGGCCAGCGCGCCAACACCAGCGCCACGGCCACAGCGCCAATCGCAGGCCCCGCGCGCAAAAGGCCAAACCCTTCGGGGCCGACTTGCAATATATCGGCGGCAAAAGCGGGCAGCAGCGCCGTGGCCCCGCCCAGCAGAACCGCGAATAAATCCAACGAAATTGCGCCTAGAATCAGCTTATTGCCCCAAACATAGGCCAAACCTTCTTTGATTTGTTCCCATTTGCCGCCTGCTTGCCTCTCGGGCGTGGTGGGGGATTTGATCTGCACCAACAGCACCAAACCCGCCAGCATAAGGCCCGCCGCAATGGCAAAAGCGCCCTGCGCGGCCACAGCGGCAATGGCCAGCCCCCCCGCCCAAGGGCCCGCGACAGTGGCCAATTGCCAAGAGATCGACTTCATCGCAATCGCGCGCGGCATCGCATCCAGCGTGACCAGCATCGGCACCAGCGCGCTGGCGGCTGGGGCCAAAAACGCGCGCGCGGCCCCAAAAACCGCAGCCGCCACGAAATAGGCCGCAAAATGCTGCACCTCGCTGGCGGCGATATAGGCCAGCCAAGCGACCGACAAAATCTGCGCGGCAATTGATAGCACCGAAATGCGCAGGCGCGAATGGCGATCTGCCAGCGATCCTGCATAAAGGGTCAGCGCAAATAGGGGCAGAAAATGCGCCAGCCCCACCAGCCCGATCATCAGCGCCGCCTCGCCCATCGACATGGTTTGGCGCGCCAGATTATAGACCTGCCAGCCGATGGCCACGTTTTGAATTTGCACGCCGATATTGATCAGAAACGTGCCCGACCAAAACCGCCCAAAATCTGGGAAATGCAGCAAAAAGGCGCGGTGCGCTGGGTTGATGGTGGGGTTTAACATGACCAACCGATACCCCAGCCCCCCAGCGGCTGCAAGGCTTGCGCGCAATTGGGTTGCCTTGGCGCGGCCATGCCTTAGATAGCGGGCCAGATTGTAAAGGAGTCCAAAGCCATGACACGCAGCGCCGATCACCCCATTCACCCACAGTTTACGGCCCGCCATTCGCCCCGCGCCTTTTCGGACGCTGTGATGACGGATGCGCAGATGCACCAACTGCTAGAGGCCGCCCGCTGGGCGCCGTCCGCCAGCAACAACCAGCCGTGGCGCGCGGCCTATGGTTTGCGCGGGGATGCGGGGTTTGCCGCGATTGCCGCAACCTTGGCCGATTTTAACGCAGTTTGGGCCCCCAAGGCGGCAGGGCTGATTGCGTGGGCCTCGCGCAGTGTGATCACCCGCGATGGCGCAGATACGCCCAATGCTTGGGCGGCCTTTGATGCGGGCACGGCGTGGGGATACCTCGCCTTGCAGGCGCAGGACATGGGTATGATTAGCCATGCGATGGGCGGGTTTGATGCCGCCAAACTTGCAGCCAGCGTGGATATGCCAGCCGATTTTACCCTGCACGCCGTGATTGCCGTGGGTTATCTAGGCGATGCTGCCGATCTGCCCGAAGCCCTGCGCGCGCGCGAAGTGCCAAATGGGCGCAATGCCATTGGCACTTGGGCCGCCAAGGGCAAATTTGCCTGATTATTCCAGTTCAATCGTGCCGGGCGGCTTGGATGTGATGTCGTAGAACACACGGTTCACGCCGCCCACTTC